>CAUZVF010001020.1:0-3006 GCA_963582955.1 Planctomycetota bacterium | reverse complement strand
GCCCGTCTATGGCCGGTCGAATCGTGTGCGCGTCAAGAACTTGAAAGGTCCCTGGCAGGAAGTGACGGTCACCGTTCACTGGCTCAGCGAGATCGACACGCCCGCTTTCCATCAGTTCCTGGACGAAGCCCGTGACTCATTCCTCAAGAAAGCACAACAAGCCAAGTTGAACCCAAAAGATTTGACTCCCTGGAAAGTCCTCGGCCGAAAGTGGCATCTGTGCCGCAAAGGCTTTCCCAGCGGAAAACGCGTGCTATGGAAACCGGAAGTCGTCGAAACGTTAACGGATCGGCTGCAACAGACTTTCGGCTACGCGATCGTCGATTGGCAACGCAAGAGTATCGTCAACTTCATGCATGCGGATGGCAAGTCGGTGTTTGCAACCGTCCACACAAAACGTCGTGAGGGAGTTGACTTAACGCTCTTCCTACCAACAGGCAACGTCACACTTGGCCGAATCAAGTCATTCGGAAACGAACGCGAAATCAAACCACATCGCGACAACGGCGACGCCATCAAGATTCGCTTCTCCAAGACGGCCCAACTGAAGTCTCAACAATTCCGGGAATTTCTATTGGAACTGGTGTAACGCACGCGAGTTGACCTCACGCGATCATCGGAAGTTCGTTTCACTCGTACCCAAGCTCCGCTAGCAGAGCTTGGGAACGCGGGAAGATTCGTTACTTTCAAGCGTCTAGTTCGACGTACCCTGGAACACAACTTCTTCGAAGGGTTGAATGACAACGAAGCCGCTGCCCTGGAACTGCATCTGAATCGACTCGCCACTGCCGCGACCAAAGAATGTCTTTAACGAAAAGTCCGTGCGAAACTCGGGGGTCAGGTTGCCCGACCAAGCGATGGTGGCGTTGGGATCGGTAATCACGGGCTGGTCGGGAGTCACCATCAGCGTCAGCGGTTCGTAGTGAGTTGTGATGGCGATCAAGCCTGTGCCTTCAAGCCTTACGTTAAAGAGTCCGCCCGCCATCATGGCGGTGACTTTTCTCATCATTTTAATATCCCAGTCGATCGTATTTTCCAACGCTAATAGATCGTTTCCATTGACAAAGATGGCCTCGTTTTGCAGTTGCAGGATTTGGATCTTTTTTCCGCTATCCGCTAGGTACAAGCGTCCGCAACCTTCGGCCTTGGTAAGCCGCGTTCCTTCGCCAGTGACTGCTTTCTTGAGTAGCTTGCCGATGCCCTTGTCCAATAATCCTTCACGCGTGAATTTGATGTTGCCGACATACGCAATCATCGAACCGGTCTTGGTCATGAGCGAACCATCGAGGTTGACTTCGAGCATGCGGGCACTTTCCAGTTCGAAAATACCTTTACCCCGGTCTTGTTGCTGACTTTTGGCAATGAACTCATCCAACGAGTAACGTTGGTCATCTCGCGGCGAATTTGGCAATGTCCCGGCGGCATTAGTCATGTCAGAATCCCATTTCGTTCTAATGAGGAATGGTCAGCAGCGTTTCGCAATCCGGGTAATTTTCCTGCTTGCCGGCAAGTTCATCTCTGGTGCGAAATGCTACGCGTACGCACTTGGGTATCTATAGATTGGCACAGATAAAAATCTTATTCCCAGCGCGCTGCCCCCGCAACGTTCAACGGGGCTTCTTGAAGTTTCTTGCGGCAGCGGAGTGGCCAGCGTTGTACAACGTCAATTCCCGGTCTGCGATAACGACGACCTCGTCGTTGTCCTCGAATGATTTCGGATTCACGAGCACTCCACCGTCTTGTTGGTGGATGGCGACCAGAATCGCCAATGGGCGCTCTTATTCGAGCAACGATCGGTAACGAGCGTCGTTTTGGACGCCTTGTTCCGTCAGGATGTTCTCGATGCCCTGCTGGCCGACGACTTTTTTCCAGCTTGTCAGCCAACCGACAGCATCGTATTCGGTGGGCCACTGATAGCCGGCGGCCTGCATCAGTTGGATGCTCGAAAGGTTGTTTTGGATTTGGCTGTGCAAGTTCTGCTTCCGATTGTGATCGCACCACAGCATCCACTTCATCAGATGGCCGGCCAGGGCGCGTGCGTTCGATTTGTCCCAACTCAGCGCGGGAATGAACAACGCGCCGCCGTCCCACGCAACTGTCTTGGCCTGAGGATCAAAGTGATAGGCTTTGATGACATCAGACACGACTTTGTCGTCTTGCATCGCCAGCGTCGCGAGATAGGCAGTTGCTTCCCGCCGAACGCTGTCGTCGTCTGATGAAGACATCGCGATAACGAGTGATTCACGGCCGTAGCCGAGAATCGCAGGCACCAACGATTGTCTCATGAGCGGCATCTTCATCGAGACGCGGAGCATCCGATCGACCGAAGCCGTTTTGTCACCCGCTTGAGTCATCGCGATAAGACGCCGGCCGAAAGGACGTCCCGTCGCCGCAAACATTCCAACATGATCGGCGAGCTGCAGCAATTCGTCGCTCGTTTTGGCAATGTTGATTCGCGCTGCCAACGCCCACGTTCGGATCAGCGACGACTGTCCGTTGTCATGATGGATGCGAGAGAGTGCAATGTCGGCTTGTTTGCCTCCAATTTCAGCCAAGCAAACGAACGCCCAGCCACGCCGTGCCAGATCGCTCCCTTCTTCAGCTTCGCCGATTAACAATGGTAGCGCGTCATTGCCTTGTTTCACTAATTCGGTGACAGCGGCGTCGGCTTTTTGGGAATCGCCCAGGTCATTGATCAAGCGCCGCAGGCCAATATCTTGTCCATCGGCAAAACTCGACGACGCTGCGGCCAACGCCAGCAACAATGCTGCGGCTCCGCCAGCCATCGGCCGTTTGCGAAGTCGATAAACCGCAAAGGCGACGACAATCAACACGACGAGACCGAAGAACACGTTCCAGACCATCCGTTCGAGCCAACCGGGTGTGTCTTGCAGGATCAGCGTTGATCCATCGGACTGCCGCACTCGCACTTCGCTGACGACGCGCCGTCCCGTGAGATTGCCGGCAGGGCCAAACAGTTTGGCGTCGTAATGCTGTGCATCATTG
>CAUZVF010001019.1:0-3009 GCA_963582955.1 Planctomycetota bacterium | reverse complement strand
TCTGAACTTAACCTTTTGACTCGCGACGTTGACTTGGTTTTTCGCCTGCCGCAGCGTTTCGCGTAATTCGGGAAAACTGGCACTCGCCGCCAATTCCTGATTTTTCTGGCGAATTTGTTCGTTCAGATTTTTCACGGCTTCTTCGTAATCGGCGCCCTTGCCTTTCAGATCGGCTTTGTTGCGCTCCTCATCCTGAGCATTACGGTTCTTGATGGCTTCGATTTCGTCGAACGTGTTTTGAGTCACGCGCCACTCATCGCTTTGGTCAAACACCATCATCTGAATCGTGGATGCCAACAAAACGAGGGCACTGAGCGCGAACACTCGGTGCATCGTTTTCGGCTTTCGCATGTAATGGTCATTTGCCGGCATGGTTGTTCGAAATCCCTATCGAGGGCAAATCGGGTCAAATATTAAAGAACCATTCAGGAATGGCGATGATGTATTTCAGGTCGAGGGTCCATCTCAGGATCATCTTGATCGGTAACGCCGCCATCATCAGAGCCAGGTTGGAAAACACCATGTAACGGATAAATCCCATCCGTAAATAAAACTTCTTAAAGACCGTTGCCGCCATCATCGGCGGCAGCACCATCAGATAAATCAGGACCGCCGCGAAACCGGCACCTTCCCGCATCAGGATGGTGCCGGTTTGAGTATTCCAAACCTGCCACCACGGATAGTCACCCGGTACGTACTCAGGCATCGGCATTCCAAGCTTGCCCCAAAATAGCTCTGACAAGTTGACGTTGTTCAACGCCTCCAACTTGTGGACGTCCCAATATTCATAGATGCCAAAGATATTCCAGTTTGGCCCGCGCAAAAACGTGCCGAGTATGATCAACGCCACCCACAAGGGAGCGAATCCAAAAATAAACACACTGATGGCAAACTTTCGCTCTTTGAATGTGTAATAGCCGTTGCCGAGTTTGTTGAAGTCAATGTACGGCAGAGCCATCAACCCCCCAAGGATCATGCTGGGAAACACGACGCCGGCCAGCCACGGATCGTAATACACCAGCATTTCCTGCAGGCCCAGGAAATACCAAGGCGCTTTCGACGGGTTAGGCGTCTTGACCGCCGATCCGGGTTCTTCCAACGGCGCTTCCAACGCGATCCCCCAAAAGATCAGCAGCGCCGTCACGGCGATCATGCAAATCAGTTCGGTGTAAACGAGATCGGGCCAGACGAGAACTTGCTGGTTTTCTTCCTGTTCGAGCAGCGGGCGGCCTTCCGCTCGGCGATTGTCGTTCTCCACGCCGCGCGAGAACGCGAGCCACGTAAAGAAACCAACAATGTACAGCATCGCCACAATCGGCACGTTATCGGGCTTGCCCACGATCTGCCGGAAATCCCAGTCGGTCAAGCTGACAGCCAAGAACAACATGCCGCCATTCAAAAGACACCAACCAACAGTGGGACGTACCAAGAATTTGCGCAGGCAGATCACGGCAATGAACAAAATGACCGACAACGTGAAATAGCTGATCGGGTCGGCGAGCGAGTTGATGAAATCCTTGAACCACAACGGCAGCCTGAGCAAGAAGGCGTTCGGATCTGAAGAGGTCATCAGATGCGTGGCCGCGAACATCAGGAGCAGACCTGAGTAGAATGCCCAGATCGCCGCCACTGGCACGTGGACTCCCAAGAGATTGAAGTGGCCGTCCTTGCAAACACTCCTGATCGTCCAGCCCAGATTCATCACAAAGATGATCAGATACAGCCAACCCAAGCCATAAATGACTTCATTGGTCAAGTCGGGATGTAGGTCCAGGAAGGTTTCCATACTGGCTAAAAATCCACGAGGCTCACAAAGGCTGGCTGATTCCGCCGTCTTTGCGGACTCGCCAAAAGTGAATGGCGATCAAGCCGGCAACGACCAGCGGGATTGCCACACAGTGCAAAATATAAAAACGGTTCAAAGTCGGTTCGCCGACGAAACGGGAGCCCAGTAATAGAAATCTCGCGTCACTGGCGTTTGTAATCAAATCGAAGCCGCCAACATTCAGCAATTGGAACCCCGGACCTTCATGTCCCAAAACCGGTGTCGCCCGGGCCATGTTCGATCCGACCGTGATGGCCCAAATCGCCAACTGGTCCCACGGCAACAGGTATCCGGTAAACGACAACAACAGCGTCAAGACCAGCAGCAACACGCCGACGACCCAATTGAATTCCCGAGGCGGCTTGTAGCTTCCGGTCAGAAATACTCGATACATGTGCAGCCACACGGTGATCACCATGGCATGCGCGCCCCAACGGTGAATTTCGCGCATGATCCCCAAGGTGTTGACGTCTCGCAGCGCTAAGATGTCGTTAAACGCCCATTCCAAGGTCGGGCGGTAATAAAACATCAGCAGCACGCCCGTGATTGTCTCGACTAAAAACAGGAAGAACGTAATGCCGCCCATGCACCACGTGTACGACAGCGCGATGCCCTGCTGCTTGATCGACACCGGATGCAGATGCAAAAAGAAATTGGTCAGCATCACCACGGCACGGTTTCGGCGATCGTATGGCGCCGGGTGCCGAAAGATGCTTTTCCAGATCTGCGATTCGCGAATATAGTCGCCGACTGACATCGGTTGCGATTACTCCATTTGCCGTTTCAGGCTCAATGCTTTACATCACAGTTGGTACGGCTGGTGCTTTGTCGGAAAAGGGGTCTGACCCTTTTCCACCGCACCCGATTCGAATTGCTGTTTGTAATGACGAGAGGGTCAGACCCCTTTTCCGACGACAAACCTCATGCAATCGTCCCATCGACGAACGAAGCGGCGTCTTCCCATTGCCCCATTTCTTGTTGGAACTTCACGCTCTTGTCAACTTCCAGCGACCCGTCTTCCGCGACGCGCAGACCGACGCGTTCCAATGGACGCGGCGCGGGGCCTTCGAAGTTGATTCCGCTCATATAAAATCCCGAACCGTGGCACGGGCACTTAAATTTCTGTTCCGCGTCGAGCCAATTCGGAGTACATCCCAAATGCGTACAGACCGACGCCAACGCAT
>CAUZVF010001018.1:0-3014 GCA_963582955.1 Planctomycetota bacterium | reverse complement strand
AAAACTAACTCCGTTTTTAAAACCGGTGTAGTGCAATCTCAAGATGTCCCGAGGTGCGTAACTATGGACAATCAGAAAAGTGGCCTGGTTGGCTGGTTTGACCGTGCCAGTCACGACCAAGCGTTTGTTCCCAACGGGAAACAGGATCATCGGCCAGACTTCTTTCTTCGGTTTGTCGTTTCTTCGCATCCAAAAGACTTCATTCTTTCGGACCGACCAGCCGGTTTCCTCCGAGAGCGGTTCGATGCCTTTGCGTGACGCGTTGAAAAACAATTTGTACGCCTCCTCGGCGGACAAATCGACGGCGCGGTCTTGATCCAATCGTTTGCCGAACTCGACCATGTTGCCGTACCAATCCGCGAGTTTTCCACCCGGCTCGTTGCGGTCAAACCGGGTCAGTTGGTCCTGAGCGGCTTGGACATCGCCGTTCGCCAGAGCAATCCGGATCATTGCCGCCACTTGCCGATTTCCGGTCCCGGCCGCCCACGCCCGATCTCGCAAATACATGTAAACGGCGAAGTCCATCGTATTCCGATGGAAGTCGGCCGTGTTGTTTTCGCTGCGGTCCCAGGCATCGAATATCGGAGCCACTGTTTCAAAACGGCCGTTGCGTGCTCCCGATTCCAGAAACAGTTTTTCGGTCGCCCGCAACTCGCGAATCGCCGCCCGATCGCGATGCTTGTCGAGCTTGCGGCCGCTGTAAAACTCACTGGCACGCAGATAGCACAACTCGGTGATTTCCCGGACGGGTGCCGAATTCAACAATTCGTAATCGTAAGAATGATTTTCCGGGATCCGGCACGCCTGATTCACGGCTTCCACGGCAAGATGCGGAATCCCGGTTTGCCATTCACCAAAATCCGCGCATTCCCGCGCAAATCTCAACAATTCTTTCACGTGACCTGCGTGACGCCTCTTCAGATAATCGAATTTGCAATCGTAAGTCGTCTTGAACCAGGGATTGATCTCGGTGGCCCGCTGGAAGTGTTCGTCAACAAATTTCATGGGTAACGACAATTCCTTGGCGACAACGATCAACTGTTGATGTGCTTGCCATCCGTGAGGATTGACGGCAATGGCGGCTTCAAGTTCTTGCCGCGCGGCGTTCATCCGGTTCTGAAACTCGTTCGGCTGCACGCGACGCATGCGGTCGCCCCAGTGTCCGCGGCGGGCTTGATACGCCCAATTCATAAGAGTCGTCGCCCGAGTCAGATGGCTGCTGAATCCTTGCTCCCTGTCCCGCCACTGGGCCAAGAAATACTCGGACAGTTGATCATCGCCAAGGTTTCGCGCGATGTCGGCGCCGGTGCTGTATAGCAGTCCTTCGTCAGCGTGAGCCGCCACCAATTCGAGCAGCATTGTCAGCGCCGTCTCGCCACGGCCGATTTTTCCAAGTTTCTCGGCAACGATTAACTTGACGAGTTCGTGTTCGAACATTGCCGGGTTGCTATTGAGTTTTTGGAGACACTCGACCGTCAGGTGGCGGCTGGCGCGGACGGTCGCGTACAAGTACCAAGCCGGAACACATCGCGGATTCGCGGCCAGAAACTTGTGATCATACGAGGAACCGCTTGATCCACGCGTTTCGTATCGTCTATTCATGAACTCCATCACCCGATCGCAATCGGCATTCGTCTGTACTTGTTTGCGTTGGATGTAGGCACGTTCTTCGTCGGTAAGCGGTGTTGCCATGTGGTCGTGGATCATCGTGGCGATTAAGCCGGGCACGATCGGCAGTTGGTCCAACGGAACTTCGAATTCCTCGGTCTTGTCCGGAAACGTTCCGTCCGAGCCATGAAACGCGACCGTCAAGCGGTGCCCGTCGTCGTTCGTGACGAGTGACGGCAAAACGTACATTTCCACGCCGACAGACGCTGTGCAGTTTCGAATCGTCTGCTCGTCGATCGTTCGATTCGTCCAAAAACATTGGTTCGCCCACAGCGTGTTGCGGACGAAGGGAACACCGATTTTCATGCGCCGCTTGGGAGTATAAGCCGTGACATGCATCGCCATGTCGCTCAGTGCCGGGCCGCAATCGGTGACGAAACCGTCTTCACCCACGACCGGAAAAATGACCACTCCCGGGGCCAGCGGCTCGCGTTCAGCTTGCAGATTTTGATTGAATTCGTTGATCCATTCTTGGGCACTCTTGAGCCGTCGGACTTCCGGATCGAGCGGCCAGACGGCCACCAACTTGCCGTCCGGCGACTTCATCACAATCGGGTTCCAAGGTTCACCGCCGTGATCCGGCTGATCGTCATAAGAAGTGACGAACCCATCCTCCGAGATGCCGAACCGCATCGAGTGCGTTATGAAGTTCCCCGCCCATTGTAGATGCAGCACGCGCTTGGTGCCGTAGAACGACGAATCCGCGGCCCGCGACGACTTGATCGGATGGCCGACGATCACTGATTCCATCCGTTCCCATTTGATCAACTTGCCGTCCGCTCCTTGGCTCACGAATTCGCGGACGGCGCGGTACGAGCGTAATGAATTTGCAAATTGCCATGATTGATGCAAGACGAGTCCGCCCAGGACGAATGCCGCCGTCACAACCGCCATCAAGATCAGCCAGTGACGCGGCTTGCGGGGCGATTTTGTGTTGACCGCGTCGAGAAACTCCTCGATCGCAATTCGATGGTCGCTGTCGCCAAGCTGGTTGTCGTCGTGGTTCTCCATCGCCGTGTCTCCGTTGAGATCGCCGCGGAATCCGAAACGAATCCCCGAGGCGATCATCCTACCGGAATAGCCGACGGAACTGTTAGTCTCGAATCGATTCGCTCGGATTTCGGCGGTTTGAGCGGACTGTTGCGATGATCATGCTGACGGCCATGACGGCCAGAATCCCGCCGATGCTGAACCAGCGCTTTTGAAAAAACTCGCCGCCGTCGACTTCGTTGTCCCAATATCCCTTCAGGCCCAGGAAAAGAAAGAGGACACCCGAGACGACATTCAACAGCAGCAACGGCATTGGCATTCGCAGCGGTTTGGGCAGGAATCGCCAATCCATCCAC
>CAUZVF010001017.1:0-3015 GCA_963582955.1 Planctomycetota bacterium | reverse complement strand
CCCAGCACCCAAACGAACATCTCCTCGCCCATGCTGCGTGACTTACCAGATGCCCTCTAACACTCGCACACGTCCGCGCGAACGCGAAATGACGGGCTCGGATGCCGAGTACAAGAAGCTGGTCAACGGCTTGATTCAGTGGATTCGGCAGTACGAAACTCGCGACGACGAGTTTTCATTCACTCGCCACCAAGCCATCTTCGAATTATTTGATGGAGCGAAACGGGAATTCACAAAGTTACCGGACCCGCCGCCCGCTCCGATCATGACCGAGCGATTGGAATTAGTCGCAACCACGATCGAACTTGTCCGAGCCGAAATCGGCGACCGCGATCAATTGGCCGAACTGCTGTCGGCCGACGTTCCCAAGACGTGGCCACCGGAACTGCACGACATTGACTCGATGACTTGGACGCTGCAACGTCTGTTGGAATTATCCGAGCATTCAGGTTGGTGGGGGCGGTATATTGTGCTGCGCGAGGACTCGGCACGAACATTGATCGGATTGTGTGGATTCAAAGGCCCGCCAACGGGTGATGGAACCGCCGAACTCGGTTACGGATTGCTACGTGAGTATCAGAAACGCGGCTTTGCGACGGAAGCCGTTGATGGCTTGATTCGCTTCGCATTCGAACAACCGAAAGTCTCGGCAGTGCGTGCCAAGACACTGCTGGAATTGAGTCCCTCGATCGCCGTTCTGGAACGATGCAATTTCACGTTTGTCGGCACTGGTAGCGAACCGGGAACCATCGCCTATGAACGAGACCGCGACGATTGAAATTCGGCTGAAGCCGACAGTAATTGATCGGCCAGTGCTTATCACGACCGCCAATTCTCACGCCCAGTATCGTCGGTCGAAGGTTCGCCCTCGAAAAGCATTGGGCAAGTTGTTCGAACGCCCAAATGACGTCGCAAAGTAGCTGGATCGAATGTTTCGGCTAAGTCCTGCTGCGAAAGTGGCCGATAAACCCGATGCCACTCCATCAAATCTTTCACATCTCGATTCGTCTCGCAGTATTGCGCGTGTTCCGCTAATATCCGTGCCCTTTTCACCCATTTCTCCTAGCCCTTCACATTCTCAGCAATTCTCACACGGCATTGCGATCAAATCTTTGGAAAGGAATCCAAAATGATCGGACGTGAAATCTGCGGAAGAGTTCTTGTAATAACGCTCGTTTTGACGGCCGCTTTTGCTGTCGGTTGCCGGGGACGTCAATATGGGCACGTCCTGGATCCCGATCACAATGACATGGTTGGCAGTCATGCGGCGGGTGCCGCAATTTATAAGCCGCTGGTTGATGAATCGATGGCCAAGCTGCTGGGACGGCATGCCCACGGGATACGTCCGGTCTCTTTGGATGAAGACGCCACGAATCCGTTGCGTGTGTGTTTCATCGGTGTCGAGAACGCGAGTATCGAGGAACTAGGTGACTTCCGCGAAGAAATCTACGAACACATCGACACTCACTTGTCACAGTCGCAATTGTTTCAACCGATCAGCAAACGGTTCGTGGATGCCGGCCTGCGAGAATCCCGATTGCGTCCCGACGAGTTGTTTCTTCCCAAAAATCAGCGAATATTCGCAACGATGTTGGAAGAAGAAGGACACCCATTTGACTTTCTGCTCTACGCCAAAATCACTTCGGGAACAACACGGAACAACAAGGATTACCAGCGTGACTACCGTTTGACTCTCGAGCTGGTGAATATTCACAACGGCAACAACGACAAGGAATCGGCGCTCCTCCGCAAGGGATATCACAAGTCCAAACTCGGCAAGTGGAAGAACTATAAGCACCAAGACTAATTTCGATTTTGCATCCATCACTTCCATGTCACGTTGCTTAATTTTCTTGGTGATCGGATTCACCGGCTGTGCCTCGCATTCTGAAAGGCTGCGCGGCGTTCGTTCCAACTTCTTCGCGGGCGACTTGCAAGCAGCACAAACCCTGCTTGATGAAGGAGTGGCGAACAGACGGAAAGAGCGCGACGTCGTAATGCTCGATAAGGCCATGATCGAGCTGGCATCGGGACGCCCGGATTCCGCTGAACGAATCCTGCGAGAAGTCCGGGACCGGTTCGACCATTTGGAACAAAACGCGCTCGGCGAATCGGCTGCGTCTTTCCTGACGGACGACAATACGATTGCCTATTCCGGCGAGGACTACGAGAAGATTCTCGTCCGCGTCTTTCTCGCTCTTTCGAATCTGATGTCTGACGGACAAGATGCGTTCGCCTATTCGTTGCAAGTTAGCGCCAAGCAACAACAAATCATCGAGTCGGATGCTAACGAAGAAGGCAACAATCCGAAATCAAAATACAAACGTGTTGCCGTGGGAGCTTATCTCGCCGCAATGATTCACGAAGAGTCTCATACAAACTACGACAAGGTCGAGCGATCGATTCAACAAGTCGTCAATTGGGAACCGGACTTTGCTTATGGATCGACTGATCTCGAACGGGCCAAACACGGGCGACATTCGCAGCCCGGCAACGGCGTGCTTTACGTTTTCACGCTCGTGGGCCGTGGTCCGTACAAAGAACAAGTCTCCGCCAAAGCCACGAGCGCGGCGTTGCTGATTGCGGATCGAATTCTCAGTCACAACGCGAAATATACGCTGCCACCAACGATTTCGTCGGTCAAGATTCCCGCAGTTCGCCGAGAACACTGCGGCGTCGAAAATGTCGCGATCACAATCGACGGCGAAGCAGCTGGCATGACGGAAACCATTACCGACATTGGCGAATTGGCGGTTCAGCAATACGAAGCCGTTCGCGATCAAGTCTTGGCACGGGCTGTTGTGCGGCGAGTTGTTAAGAAAGGTGTTGTCTATGCAGGGAAGGATGCATTTCTCGAAACAAACAACTCGTTCGCCAATCTGGCCATCGATCTTGCCGGAGTTGCCTGGGAAGCCACGGAAACGGCCGACACGCGAGCTTGGGGACTGCTGCCCGACAAGATTCAGGTTTGCCGCATTGAACTTTCGAAAGGACAACATCGAGTGAGCTTGCGGC
>CAUZVF010001016.1:0-3015 GCA_963582955.1 Planctomycetota bacterium | reverse complement strand
AATCAGGTACGGCAATAAGGCCGCGGTCAGAGTCAGCAGCAGTTTCGTCTCTTCACCGATTTGCGGCATTCGCGACAGAGCCAGAAGACAAACCTCGCCGGCAATCACGACGAGACTCAGCGTGACGGTCAACACGACCAAAACTGCCGTCGCCAATCGCCACGCCGATTCGCGGCCTTCGTGTTCCAGTTCGCGGACAAACAACGGAAGAAAAGCCGTCGTCAAGGCACCCTCGCCAAAAAGACGTCGGGCCAGGTTCGGCAAACGGAAGGCAACAGTGAATGCGTCCAACACCGCGCCATTGCCGAACAAGGTTGCCATGCCAACATCACGCACCAGACCAAGGACGCGGCTGAGCAGCGTATATAAGCTGACGATCCGCACACTCGAAAACAGCCCGCCATTCGATGGTGTGGCACAGCCATTTTGAATTGACCCGTTCGAGCTGCGAATGGACGTCTTTTCGCGGCCCCGGTCGGACATTACAGAATGGCCCGGCGATGTCTCCGCTTGAGCCGGATCGGGTGGCGAATCGGCGTCAGACATCATTGGGAAATGCCGCGCGGTTCGATTCGAACCAAATTGATATCGAGCTGGTGCAAGATGTCGATGACCCGGTCACTGGGCAATCCCCAGTCGATGGCCCAACTGATAATGTCGAGGTTTTCCATCCCGGCGAAGTAGCGGTCCAGGACGCGATCAACCAATTGGTCACCGGCAACGATCAAGGCGCACAACTGGCCAAACTTCGATTCTTCGAATTCGCGCCATCGCCGCCGGCCTTCCAAGTGCTCGAAGCGTCGGAAACGACAGTAAAAAGCCCAGTACAGCCGGTACCACTCGACGAGCGCCGCCTCACCCAAGTCGTTTCCCTGCTTCTCACTTTCGATCCACTTATGCCGTGCGGCTTCGACGACTGCTGCATCGTGCAAGCTCGGTACCGCGTTGAGTGTTCCTTGCGACATCGTCGGGTTGCCTTGCGTTTCGATGTTTCCCGTAACCACAACATCCTGTCTGGCAAACTCGCGTGGTTTATAATTCTTGCGTTCGCGGTGGGCAAGATGAAATGCTCATGCTTTCTCGCCGTTTAATACTCAAATGCTATGGCGGTTAGTAGTTCCCGCGAGCCGAGCGGGATCCCAGATTGGTCGAAGGAACGGATATCGGTGCCGGAACGGATATCGGTGCCATCCACCTTTCTGACGAGACTACTGCCTGGCGAATCGGCAATGATGCGTAGTTGTTTCTCGGATTGGTTGCGAGAGATTTCAGATTGCAGGCTGCATTGGTGCTTGAGCGGTGGACGGCGGATTTTGGAGCGTGGAATGATCAGGCTTTTATGGCGGCAGCAATTTCGGGTGCGAGGTCCGGGTACGCGCCCAGCGCCGCTCGCACCGCGTTGTTCACTCGATCGTCGGACAATCTCGACAAGTCATTCTGTTCGATGATGCGGTCTCCATACAATTTCAGCAAGCATTGGTCTTCGGCGATCGCGTCGATGTTGAGAGATTCCATGTCGGGAATTCCAACAGACGAGAGCGGCCACGCGTTCGCCCATTTCGTCAGCCAACGCAAAAGCGGGTCGTCACCAGAAACGTGCCGGGCCTGCTTCAACAGATCCGGAATAAATCGAAACGTCAGATCGACGCTGTAATGAGCTGACGGCGTATCCGCAATTGGACAGGCCGTCGACAAGTCTTGATCGATTTGTGTCGCGTCGATGTCACGGAAGACAAGCAACTGGCTGGCCCGGTAGAACATCGACGTACTCCACCGAACGGCATCGACAGAAACTGACGGGGGGATGGCGGGCAGTTCCAGCCGGTATTGCCGTTCGAATTGCAATACTTCGGTCACGGCCGCGGAGAAATCTTCCTCACTGGGAGGCTCGTGGGACCGAACCGTGACTCGTCCGTTGTCGAATAAATCCTGAAAGAACGATTGCATATCAACTGATCGTACGAAGAAATCGAACCTTACTTCGCAAGGGTCCCGCGGATCTCCGGGCAGACGTCGCGAATCAAATGAATCGAACTCGAAGCACTTCGACAATTCGGTCTTCTTCACGCACGGTGAAGATGGCCTTCAGTGGCGGCGCAAAAAATGAACGCAGACCTTCGCGCAATTCCGCATCCTTCATCGACGGGTTTTCAGCCAACTGCTGGTCGACGGCGGTTGTGACGGCATTGCGGTTCGGAGCGTCCAACCACAATTCGGCCAATTCATCCTTGGTGCTCTCTAGCCAGACAACCGTGTAACGAGTCATTTCTGCGCCAGAGTTTGGATGTGATCGAGCACTTGTTCGGTTGAGTAGCGCGGCTCATCCGAGCCCATGCGTTGTTTGGCCGTGGCAATATCTTCATCTGTAAATCCATGGGCAACGTAACCCAAATGTTTTCCGCTTCGGTCGCGAATTTCAATGCTGTCCGCCGATTCCAATATGATTCTTGCTTGCTCATTGTCGACGACTATGTGTTGCATACTGCGTCTCCTCACCCTTTGTCCCCAAATGCGGTAGGGTCTTTTCACTGTTTTGCAACTGTGAGTGGGCCAGCAAACATAATTGTATCGCGCAACGCGGAAAATGCAAAAATCATCCAGCGGTATGCGGTTTTCCAACGTTCACGCCTCTGCGGCAGACTAGGCCAGCTCGGTGAATACCACATCCGCTACTTCCCTTGTTGTCGCACCGCCCTTCCCCATTCGCATATAGATTTCTCATTTTGACACCGTCGTTCGCATTGTGCTGATTGGTTTGGCAGCAAAGTCGATTGCATTTTAACTAAGCGGCATGGCTGCAAAAGTCACCCAGAAATTGACGTAAGTATTTTACAAATTAAAGAGTTGAGAGATTCAAGGCTGCGAAACCTCCTCGCCGATAGTCAAGATCAGTCCTACGAAGCCAGGCTTGCTGGGGGACACCATCGGCTTAGCTGAAACGTTTTCAGTTGGAGCCTCGAGATGGGAGAACTCGGCGGTTGGGCGGAAGAGAAAGAACGTTGTTTGCCGTTTACT
>CAUZVF010001015.1:0-3017 GCA_963582955.1 Planctomycetota bacterium | reverse complement strand
AATCCGCTGGGCGGCGGAGCATTCTGGAATGTCAATCTGCCAGATCCGAGACTTCACAGCTCGAAACCTCAGTTGGTGTTCTGTCCCCTGGATCAGCACGCGCTCCCGATTCGTTTCGAAGGCGATGACGGAGAATCTCACTACAAGTGCGATTACCACAATCGCCCGCGTGACGCCGGAATGGACGTGGACGTGTGTTTTTCAGGGGGCATCTCGATTACCCGGATCGAGAATTGGTTGGCCAATCACAGTGGGGCGAGTTAGTTGAACGAACACCAGTTAAACACGTCAGAAGCCGAACCGAATCCGTATCAAACTCCGGACAATCTTTCGCCGCCGAAGCCAGTCCGTGTGAAGTCGTACTTGGCAGGGCCATTACTGGGGGTCGGCGCCTTGTCGTATCTGTTTGGATTCATGGTCTCCTTCGCGACGGTTGTTCCTGAAAAGGCGTGGTTTCAGAATGTGACGCTTGCTTCGTTATTCGCATTCGGCACACTCGGCATTGTGATTTCATTCCACTTGTCACGGCGCGGTCGCGCATCTGATCGCGACGTCGAGTAGCGCGACCGGAATTCCAATCATTGTCGGCTGATGCCGGACGATGTCGGATTTACTTCAAGCCAACGATGTGTCATAACGGCCTCGCATAATTTGAGAATCGACATTCGGAGTTTCACCGATGACGAAACGCATCTATAACTTCTCGGCAGGCCCCGCGGTTCTGCCCGTACCCGTTTTGGAAGAAGCCCGTGACAACCTGTTGTCATTGGGTTCAACGGGAATCGGCATTTTGGAACATTCCCACCGCAGCAAGGCATTTCTGGCGGTCTACGAAGAGACCGCGTCGTTGTGCCGGGAAATTGCCGGGATCCCCGACAACTATCATGTTTTGTTTTTGCAGGGCGGGGCGTCATCACAATTCTTCATGGTGCCAATGAATCTTCTCACGCCCGACACGACCGCCGATTTTCTGAATACGGGTTCGTGGTCGAAGAAAGCCATCACCGAGGCCAAGCGGTTCGGGAACACTCACGTCGCCTGCAGTAGTGAGGACCGCAATTTCTGTTATATCCCCAAGGCTTGTGAATTCAGCGAGCATCCCGCTTACGTCCACTACACATCGAACAACACGATCTTTGGGACTCAATTCGCGAGCATTCCCGACACGCCGGACGAAACCGTTCTCGTTTGTGACGCTAGCAGCGACATCTTTTCGCGGCCGATCGATGTTGCAAAATACGGAATTATCTACGCCGGGGCACAAAAGAACCTCGGCCCCAGCGGAGTCACTTTAGTGATCATCCGCGATGACCTGGTCAAGTGGGGACCAGATGCGATCTCGACAATGTTGCAATACCGAACTCATGTGAAGAACGATTCTGCCTTCAACACGCCACCGACGTTTGCGATTTACATTGTTGGGTTGGTGCTGAAATGGTTGAAGAATCTTGGTGGCTTGAGCGTGATCGAGAGTCAGAACCAGCAGAAGTCTGGGAAGTTGTACTCGTATCTTGACGGCAGCCATCTGTTCAACGCGGCGGCTGACGAAGATAGCCGATCGATAATGAATGTCACGTTTGTCACTGGAGAAGCCGATCGGGATGCCGGATTTATCCAGATGGCCAAAGACGCCGGTCTGGATGGATTAAAAGGCCATCGCAGTGTGGGTGGTATGCGAGCCAGCTTGTACAATGCGTTTCCGCCGGAAGGAGTCGACGTACTGATCGAGTTGATGCAAGAATTCGAAAGTGACCGCTCGTAGGCTGACTCGCCAGCCCATCGCACTGTTCCAGTCAGAAGTACCGAATGAGCAACGATTCCCAAACCGATCTCGCGCATGCCAATATTGGGATTGTCTGTGCCCTTCCGATCGAACTGGGAGCGTTCTTGGACCGTTGCGAGAAAGTCCGCAAGTACTCGGGCGGCGATTTCGTGTTTCGCGGCGGCTTTTATGGCAACGCGAAAATTGCCACTGTCGAAAGCGGAACAGGTTTCGCCCGTGCGCGCCGTGCGACTCAGGCTCTGATCGAAGCGCATACTCCGCCTTGGATTTTGTCATGCGGCTTTTCGGGGGCTCTGATTTCGGAAATGAAAGTTGGCAACATCGCGGTCGGCGAATCGATCGTTGATACTCACGGCCAAGAACTGGCTTGCGAATTGAATTTCCCCGGCGATTCCGATCGAGGTCTCTACACAGGCCGAATTCTGACGGCTGATGCGATTGTCAGAACGGTGGCGGAAAAGCAGCGTCTGCACAATCAGTTTGACGCAATCGCCGTGGACCTCGAAAGCCTTGCCGTGGCGCAAGTTGTTCGCGATCACGGCAAGCAATTCATGGCCATCCGCACGATTAGCGATGACATGTCAGCCGATCTGCCACCCGAGATTCTCTCGATTCTTGGTTCGACGGGCAGCGTCCGTGTGGGAGCCGCGCTGGGAGCCATCTGGAAACGGCCCGGCAGCGCCAAAGACATGTGGCGTTTGCGCGAAGCGGCCAGCCAGGCCGCCGAACGATTGGCAACGTTTCTCGACGGCATCATCACCCAATTGTATGGCTCGATCCACGTGGACAAAGACCAGTAGCGGATTTGAGAAGACAGCGACATCCGCATAAGTGGCCGCCGGATTCGCAAGAATTCAGTCGAATCGCGTCGCTGCCCGAATTCTTGTGAATCCAGCCACTATTCCGCACCAACGCGCCCCAAAAGCCGTGTGCTTCCAGGGGCTTACGGACCTCCGGAATGCGCAAGAGAGGACTCGAACTGGTTTCCATAACTAACAATGGTATCAGCGGCTTACAGCGATCAGCAAATGATAGCGCTGCAGAATCCGGTGCACCGAAGTTGGACTTTGATCCAGATTTGACTCGACTGATTGAACTCTGGCCGTCGCTTTCGGATCTCACTAAACGGTCGATTATGGAATTCCTGTAATCAAATTATTTCAGCGGCGCTAGCAAGCGAGGCCTCAAACATCGTCGCCGATGATCTCGACAAATACGATACCCTAGGGAATTC
>CAUZVF010001014.1:0-3027 GCA_963582955.1 Planctomycetota bacterium | reverse complement strand
ACTGTTGCGGCCGTATCGATCACGGAGTTTGTCAGATTCCTGAGACACGTCGAAAGCTTTGGCCGCCTCAGGGCTGGAGAGCAGACGCAGAGCCTGCGCATCAAAACTGTCGATGGCCCGCATCAACCCCGTTTGATCAATGTCCCGCCGCATAAGGTCAATGTTCCGTCTGAGATTGCTCCGCTCGTTGAGGCGGCGTTTCGCGTCCAGATCAGACAGCCCGAGATTAGGGACGGAAAACTTCGGCGCGGACGGATCCCCGGTCACTTTGAAGGGCTCGTAAGACGGCCCCAGATAAGCTGGGCCAGCAATCTGAAAGGAGTCGTAACGGTCGACCGGATTGATGGTGACATAGTTGGGAAGCTGCCGGGACGGATCGTGCCTCAGGAAGCTGGCGATGGACATCCAGTCCGGATACGTCGGCGCGGGTTTATCGGCGGACGCGGGATCGCCTCCGAGGACTCGCAGCGAGCCGGCCGGATGCCCGCCGGCGTTATGAGCGACAGAACGCAGCAAAGCGAATCGGTCCGCACACTGCGACATTTTTGGGTACAGCTCGGTGACTGGCATACCCGGCACGTTCGAGTGCACGGGACTGAAGGGGCCGCGGTAGTCCGACACGGCTTCCGGCTTCATATCGAATGTGTCGAGATGACTTTGACCACCACGCAGCCAGACCAGAATAATCGCGGTATCGGACTGCTGACTCGAGGCCGCCTCGGCCCGCGCCCGGTAAAGGCCAGGCAGCGTGAGCCCGGTAAAGCCAGTCAACCCGGCCTGCAGCAGTTGTCGCCTTTGCAGATGATGGGCCATCAGAGTCCCGGTCGCTTCTGAATGGGAAGGTGCACAAATGGCAGAGATACAGCACAGTGTGCCACAATCCGTTCCCGGCAGGAAGTCCCAATTCATTCTGCAAGTGAACCATCAGATTTCTTCAGCGTCGCGGCCGTAGGACCAAAAAACTCAGCCGACCGTAAAAAGCAGGAGATTCTTGCACTTCCGAAATCTGAAAAATCGTAATCTCAGCCGGTTGATTCTTCGCCAATCTGTCCCGATGCTGTGCGGTTTCCATCGCTTGCTGACGACTTCCCCGAGCCATCGGCATTCACTCACCAACCGGTTGGTGCGTGGACGTCGGATGGCATGGGCTCGTACATCAAGTGGCGGGAACTCGCGCGGAAAAGTGCAGGATGTTGTGGCGAATAGCAGGGATGAGTTTTTTGGCCCTACGGGGAGCGGGCTACTTCTGAATCTTGCATTTCGGCAACGCCTTCTTCAGTTCGGCGACGCCTGCGTCGGTTATCTGGGTGTAGCTGAGGTCAAGCGTTTTCAATTGGACCAACTCTCTCAGATGTTCCAGTCCATCGTCAGTCACTTCCGTTCCGGAAAGGTTCAGTCTCTCGAGCTTGGCCAATTGCTTCAGCCAAACAAGATCGGCATCCGCAACTCGTTGCGATTTCTCGATCTCCCGCCGTTTTGAAAAAGTCACCTCCTTTGCACTCCCCTGTGAAGCGCCTTCATAGTGCTCGCCTTTGAATCCCTCCAAACTGACCCACGCTCCTTGTTTCCTCAAAGCTACGATGGCCGCTTGCTCGTTCGGAGCGGGGGAAGGGGCAACCAACGGTAGGCATCTCCCCTTGAGCCTGTATGTCGTCGTTCGAATAACTTCGAACTTGAATTCAGGGTTGTAGCGCGTCTTAACGTCAGACTGGTGATAGGAAGCGATCGTAAACACCTGGCCTTCACCGGGAAGTTGCGCAGGGCACTTCCATTTGAATCCTGGATCATACGTAGACGCCCCTCCACGCCATCCTTCGCCCAGTTCTTTCGGCAAAGGCAACAGTGAAATCGGGGAAAAGCCGCCGGCGGTTCGGCGTTGGGACGCCTCTTTCACCACCATTCGCAACCGTATTTTCGAATCGGCGCGCCCCTCGAAATCTGCCCAGGCGACGACCTTTCCCTCGGGCACTGACATCGTTCCGTTTGCCTGATCACTCATGCGGCGAGTGAGTGCCACATGTAGAGATGAAAAGACCTTGCTTTCTTTCGAGTCACCTTCTTTGACCTCGAATTCCATCCACACCTCGAGAAAGGTACCCGAAAAAGCAAACACACACGCCTCTGTGGCAATCAACTCCTCGAGAAGCTTGGTCTCTTTCTTAAGCTCCTTGATCGAAGGTCCGGGCGAATCCAATTGACCGGACGACGGTGTGCTCCTATTACACCCGCCCGTTAGAAGAGCTACTGCAAGGATGGAACAGATCAGTTTCGGTTTGACTAACATTGTTGTTTTCCTAGTCGCGCCTCCGTTGGCGCACCATGTGACCACTGACCTTCTCCTCGTTTCTTGTACCCCCACGAACGAAAGGAGTCGGCCACCGCAAATCCACGGTTCTCGCTCATTCTTCACAAATCAGGGCAGGGATTCAACTGATCTGGCCTCCTTGATCGAGTCCATCGTCAGCGTGATAGAATCGCGAATTGGCGAGACGAGGCCCGGTTGCTGCGTGGACGCCGCTCGCACAACTCAGCCAGTTTGCGATGATTCGCTCAGGCGTGATGGGCTGCCCGTCTTCGATGTCACCAAAGGCAGCCAAGGCCCGCCCTGCATAGCTAATCGCATCGCCATAGGCCGAATGTTTTCCCAGGCTTTGTGCCGCACGATTCAATTCAGCATTCAGTTGCCTAAACCGTTCGCCCGCGTCCTTCGTGGAGTCGCGAAGCGAGTTTGCCATCTCAGCAAGCTTGGTAGCGTTGGCTTGCGAAATCTCCGCCACGTCTGGCCATTGCTGAAGCGTCCAACGAATTTGATGAGCTTCACATAACGCAGTCATAACCGATTGGTAAAGCTTTGCGAGGTCTTCATGCGGCTCCAGCATTGCGCCAAAGCTAGCGTTGTTGGGAGCATCCTTCAGTCCTGTATCGGCCATAGTCGCCACCCACAAAAAAACGACGCCCGCAACCGCCCAGGAGATTTCCCGTCCCCTATAGGTTGCAGACGTCGATACGCATCAATTCAAGTTGTTG
>CAUZVF010001013.1:0-3027 GCA_963582955.1 Planctomycetota bacterium | reverse complement strand
TCAGACGCCTTTTCTTTGTTAGCCACAGCGTTCGCACCATTTGTGTTCAGCTTTACCGAGCGAATGTCCGGCGGACCGTCTTGGAATGGAACACTCAGCACGTAATTGACGAGGTCCCAAATGTCGCTGTCCTTCAGATTTACATTGGCGCTTGGCATGGGCGTCCCTTTGATGCCAACCTTAATGCGCCGGTATAAATCCAGCGGCCGCCGACCGCCACGGTAAATTCCCGTTGTCAGATTTCGTGGTTTGACGATGTTGCCCCAGTTATCGAATAACCCGGGTGTGTCCGATTTCGTCGTCGTACCAGGGATGTCGTTAAAGTCGATATTTGCCGGGCCGTTTCCTTTTGCCGAAACCCCATGACACTTAGCGCAACCAGCGTCCTTTCCAAGGAACAGCTTTCGTCCGCGAGCGATCGACTCAGAAGATGACGGAGTGTGTGGTTCCGACGGATTGACGACGTTTTGGTTTTTGGCAACGTTTTTCCACGCCGTCACCACGAATTTGATTCCGTCATCGCGATATCCAGGGAAATCTTCAGCCATGAATGTGTCAAACTCTGCTTGAACTTCGTCCCGACTGTCTTCCTTCAGCCGTCCTTTTGAGAAATCCAGTTTGAATTCGTTCGCCACACGCTCCTCGATCTGCCCGCGCATCGAAAGCCAGCGAACGTATTCGACGATGTCTTCCGCTTCCTGATCTTTGAGCAACATGAACGACGGCATGTACGTGCCGGGGATTCCCAATTTGACAATGCGACGTAAGTCATCTCGATTCGGCTTATGGTTCGGGACACCCGTCGATGTAAATTTGAAGAGACCTGGGCGATAGTCACGAGGCCGAGGATTCAGATATTTCGCGGTCGGCCCATTTCCGTCACCGCTGACACCGTGACAATGCATGCAATAGCGCATATAGAGTTTGCGGCCTCGGCGAAATGCATGACCAACAATGGTGAATTGGTCACCTTTCTGGAGCGCTGGCTGTGGATCGATATTTGGCGACGGATCGATTCTGAGTGTTCCGGCGTCGGGCTTGTCAGGATCTTCGGGCTTGTACGCATCGATGTGAAAAGCGATCGGAAACTCTCGGCCTCTTTTGTCGACACCGGTAATCGGCCCTGCAAAATGACCCGACTGCCACTGCAATCCCGCACCTTTCAACTCTTCAGGAGTCCAATCATCGGGCGTTTCAGTGAACCTGACTTTGACGCTTGATAAAGAAGCGCCGACTCCGTCAACGACTTCGCCCTTCAATTCTCCAAAGTTAACCGGCAGTTTTAGCCACGCGACCAAATTCTGAGGGTCACCAAACCGATCGTCGATCGTATCGTCAACCGCTCGCGAGGCCTGCCGGACTAAATCGTTGGACACTTCTGTCGACGCGAATTCAGCCGGCGGATTCTCCACGCATCCGCAAATCGCGAATAACATCGCCAGAGACGAAACAAAAATGTATCGGTCGCTCACCACGGAAGCCTCAATCTCCAGCTCTACGGTTTAAACAACGCACTCGAGTATTTGATCGGTGAAATTTCGGTCGGCTCGTCACCCGCTTCAATCGTGATTTCGAAACCGCCGTCTAGTAACCTATTCTTGTCGTTTGCATTCTCGTGCCAGATTCGGAATTTATGTTTTCCGGCTGGCAAATTGGGGATCTCGAACGAGCCATCCTTCTTCGTAACTGCGCCATAAGGATGGTCGAGAACCAAATGCCAAGCTTTCATCCACGAGTGGAAGCTGCACTGCACAAGAAATGGTGCTTGTTCACCACTCGCGAGATTGATCTTGTTGGCGCCATCCCGGTCGTTCGCCGGAACCTGAAAGTTCTCGCCAGAATTGCGTTTTGGATCTGTCTTGGTGTTGTGAGGTACGGCATCGCCGCTGAGCACACGAACGACCTGCCCCGCCTGATAAACCATTGCGTGCGGTAGAAAGATGCAGCCCTTCTGATCAAACTTCTTAACTGGCAAATCACCACTTGGTATTCCACCTTTCGGCATTTTCCGTAGATAGATAAAAACGTTAGCCAGTTCACCGTTGGGACCAACCACCATGCGTTGGTCAGGAATATTCCCATCCGCCGCACAAACAGTCGGATCTTTATTCGCCTTGCCCTTGATAGCCAGCGGCGTCAGTTTCGAGTTCCACCCTTCGATGATGACTTTGCCTTTCAGTGTGCCGTATCGGCCGGCCGCGGTGCCGCCTGGCGGAGGGTCTTTTATCCCGCCATCCGGATCGACTTTGGATTCGGTCGCTGATTTGATCGTCACCGTCGGTTCGGTTGACGCACCGCCTCCGCAGCCACCAACCAGTGCCGTGACGAAGCCAGCCAATACGAACGTACTTGCAATTCTATTCATCGGTCTAGTCTCCCGATTGTCCGGCGGCCACTGGAGCCGCTGGTTCGAAAATGATTTTACCTTCACGCTCCATCAACAACTTGTAATTCATCAACGCATCGCGCACGCCGATCAATTGGTCGTGCGGGTTGCCGTCGAAGAGTGGTTCCATCTGCTTCTTACCGTTGTTCTTGGCAATGTTAGCGTACGTCGTAGGCATCGAGGTAAAGGGTGTCACTCGTTTCGGATTGTACAGCCACAACATCACCCAATCCGGCCGCAACCGGTCCGCAACGGCATCGAGGTTCGGGCCGCGGATATCGGGTTTTTGCCCGGGCCGTGGTGGAGTGGCTTTGTAGGGACGCCCACCTAATGAGTGGCATTTGATGCACAGAGGCGCGTTAAATATCTTCCAGCTTTCAGTCAGGTAACCTTCTGTTCGATCGGGATGATCTTTTCGCATTTTGGCCTGCATCGCAGAGAGGTATGCGGATTCTTGCTGCGGAATTTGCTGATAGGGATACGGCACGCCATCAACTGCGGCGAAGTAGTTCGCCAGTGACCGGGCTTCCGCGTCACTCATGTTGAAACGCGGCATCCGCAACAGGGTTGTGTGTCGAATTTGGGTTGGGTTCTTTAAGAACTGGTACAACCACGGCGTTTGAACCTTGGTTCCTTCCTTG
>CAUZVF010001012.1:0-3030 GCA_963582955.1 Planctomycetota bacterium | reverse complement strand
GCATGATCTGCGACCGTTGCGGCGTGAAAGTGACTCATAGTCGCGTACGCCGCAAGCGAATGGGTCATATCGAGTTGGCCGCGCCGGTCGTCCACATCTGGTTCTTCAAATCCATGCCCAGCCGTCTTGGCGCGCTGCTGAACATGAAGACAACCAGTTTGGAAAAGGTCGTCTATTTCCAGGATTACGTTGTCATCGATCCTGGCGACACGCCGTTGCGTGAATGCCAGCTCGTCACCGAAGACGAAGCTCGCCAAGCCCGCGCCAAGTACGGCGAAGATTCGTTCGAAATCGAAATGGGCGCCGAAGCAGTCAAGAAGTTGCTTCAGCGGTTGAATCTGGTCGAGCTTTCGGTGAATTTGCGGCAGGAACTCACTGAAACCGGAAGCCAGCAAAAGACTAAGGATCTAATCAAGCGATTGAAGATCATCGAAGCCTTGCGCGACAGCGAAAACAAACCGGAATGGACGGTGTTGGACGTCATTCCCGTGATTCCGCCGGATTTGCGTCCTCTCGTTCTGCTCGATTCCGGCAACTTTGCGACGAGCGACCTGAACGATTTGTATCGGCGAATCATCAATCGCAACAACCGGCTAAAGAAACTCGTTGATCTGAACGCCCCGGAGGTCATCGTCCGCAATGAAAAACGAATGTTGCAACAATCAGTCGATGCGTTGTTTGACAACAACCGTTGCAAGCGTCCCGTGCTGGGTTCGTCGAATCGTCCGCTCAAGTCTTTGACCGACATGATCAAAGGCAAGCAGGGCCGGTTTCGCGAGAATTTGTTGGGCAAGCGTGTTGACTATTCGGCGCGAAGCGTGATCGTCGTCGGTCCCGAGCTGGCTCTGCATCAATGCGGCCTGCCAAAGAAAATCGCGCTCGAACTTTACCAGCCGTTCGTCATTCGCCGGCTGAAAGAGCTGGGACATGCCGATACGATCAAGAGCGCGAAGCGCATGCTGGAACGCAAAGACGAGGATGTTTGGGACATTCTCGACGAAGTGATCACCAACCATCCGGTGATGCTCAATCGTGCTCCGACATTGCACCGTATGGGGATTCAAGCGTTCGAACCGACGTTGGTCGAAGGCAACGCGATCCGCATTCATCCGCTGGTCTGCAAGGGCTTCAATGCCGATTTCGACGGCGACCAAATGGCCGTGCATTTGCCCTTGTCGATCGAAGCCCAAGTCGAAGCCCACACGTTGATGCTCGCGACGAACAACATTTTTAGTCCCGCGAACGGGGCGCCGATCATCAGTCCGTCGCAAGACATCGTGATGGGATGCTATTACCTGACATTGGCGCGTCCAAATCAGCTTGGCGAAGGCATAGTTTTTTCGTCAACCAAAGAGGTATTCATGGCGTTGTCGCAGGATAAGGTCTCACGCCATGCACTCGTTAGAGTGCGGATGCCCAAGGAAAAACGAGTCGTTGGTGACGCGGCTGGCGAATACAAGCCGGGTGGACTGATCGAGACGTCACCGGGCCGGGTGATCTTTAACGACATTCTCAGTCAGAAGATGGCGTTTTATAACTCGACGATGAAAAACAAAGATCTGGCAAACGTGATTTCCGACTGTTACTTGGAATTGGGACGGTCCGAAACGATCGACCTGCTCGACCGCATGAAGTCACTCGGTTTTCAGGAATCGACGTACAGCGGGTTGTCGTTCGCAACCAGTGACTTGGTGACCGCGCCTGACAAAGACAAGGTTATTGGTGAAGCGGAAACGAAAGTCTTGAAGCAACAGAAGTTGTACGAACGTGGCATCATTACCGACCAAGAGCGTTACAACCAAGTACTTGACACATGGACTCACGCCCGCGAAGAAATCACCAAATCGATGATGAGCGTGCTCGAGCACGACGTCCGGGATGATGGCATGTACGTCAATCCGATTTTTCTGATGGCGAATTCCGGTGCCCGCGGCGGCGTCGAACAGATCCGTCAATTGGCGGGTATGCGTGGTTTGATGGCCAAGCCAAGTGGTGAAATCATTGAAACGCCGATCAAGGCAAACTTCCGCGAGGGACTGTCCGTGCTCGAATACTTCAGTTCGACTCACGGAGCACGAAAGGGTTTGGCCGACACAGCGCTGAAAACAGCCGATAGTGGTTACCTGACGAGAAAACTGGCCGATGTCTGTCAAAACATGGTCGTCACGACGGATGACTGCGGCACCACGAAAGGGATCACCAAGGGGATCATCTACCGTGGCGAAAAAGTCGAAGTCGGACTTGCGGACGCCATTCGAGGACGTGTCAGCCGTACGAATATCGTGAATCCGATTACCGACGAAGTTGTTGTCCGCGAAGATGAGCTGATCACGGTAGCCATTGCTCGCAAGATCGAGGAAATGGGTCTCGAGAAAATTCAGGTCCGCAGTCCGCTGACTTGTGAAGCGTCACTTGGCATTTGCAAGCGGTGCTATGGCATGGACTTGTCAACCGGCACACTCGTCGAAGACGGATTGGCAGCCGGCATCATCGCCGCCCAAAGTATTGGCGAACCGGGTACTCAGTTGACGATGCGGACGTTCCACATCGGCGGCACTGCAAACCGCGATGTTGAAGAGCACGAAATCAAATCTCGTCGGGCCGGTCGAGTACGATTTGCACGCATCCGCAGCGTTGTTAACGATGCTGGAAAGAATGTTGTTCTGACTCGAAACGGCGAAATCATCATCATCGATCCCAAAGAGCGTGAACTTGAAAAGTACACGATTCCCAACGGGGCCACGTTGTTGGTTTCAGAAGATGATGAAATCGAAATCGGCCAGGTGTTGTGTGAATGGGATCCGCATTCGGTCCCGATTCTCGCGGAAGTTGGCGGTAAAGTGCGGTACGAGGACTGTGTCGACGGGCAAACGACCCGGACCGAAAAAGAAGCCAGCGGCAACGTGCGCCGGACTATCATCGAACACAAAGGTGATTTGCATCCGCAGATCATCTTGGAAGATGGCACCGGCAAGATTCTCGACTTTTATTATCTGCCAGAAGGCGCGAATATCGAGGCCGACGAGGGAA
>CAUZVF010001011.1:0-3038 GCA_963582955.1 Planctomycetota bacterium | reverse complement strand
CAAGGAATATGCGTCTTCCCGAAAGGCCGAGCCAAAAAAGAAGTCCGACAAGCCAATGGAAAAAGACGCTGCGAAATCGAAAGAGAAAAAAACTCAGGATAAGTCCGCAGAATGATGTGGGCAGAATAATGAGTCGGTTTGGCGCATCAATTGAAATGATATTGAAGCGATTGTGATGGGTACCACGTCTTGCCGTTCAGGCAAGGCGTGTCGCGCAGCGACTGGAAACCGCTCTTGCACCGTCAAGAACGAGTGGCCGATTGAAGTGATCACGGGTCGTCTGGAATGAGTTGTCTTCTAGTTGTGATGGCGTCATCGCGCTTTCCAGCGGCTGCGCCGCACGCCTTGCCTGGACTCAAGACGTGGTACCCCTACCCCTTTGGCTTTTAACTGAGATCGCTGACGAGATGGCAACAAATCTGGCTCTTCTGGCAATGCTCCTCACATTCGGTGGCGGTGAAACGGCCGCGCCTGGAGTGGTTGATTTCGATACCGAGATCATGCCGATTCTCACGAAAGGTGGTTGCAACACTGGGGCCTGTCATGGCGCGGCGATTGGACGGGGTGGATTCAAGCTTTCGTTGTACGGCAGCGACCCGGCGATGGACTTTCGGGCAATGGTCCACCAACTGGAAGGCCGACGCGTCAACCTCGCCAAACCCGAACAGAGCTTGCTGCTGCTGAAACCAACGGAATCATTGGGTCACGGCGGCGGGATGCGTTTCGAAGACGACGACCCATCCGCCAAACTATTGATTCAGTGGATTCAGTCGGGCGTTCCGCGTCTCTCTCGTCGAAAATTGACGCGACTGGAGATTACACCGCGGGAATCGCTCGTTGAATCGACCGGGAAAACCGTCTCGATGAAGGCGACGGCACATTTCGACGACGGAAAATCTGAAGACGTCACGCATTGGACCGTCTTCAAAGCGGACGACGGTGATGCCATCGAAATCGATTCGAACTCGGCAAGAATCCACCGGCGCGGGCAGCACAACGTCACGGCCCGCTATCTCGACCGAGTCGTGCCCTTCACTTTCATCGTGCCACTGCAAGACGAACCCGTCGATTTCTCAGCGATGAAGCGGCACAACTTTATCGATGAATTTGTTCTCGCGAAGCTGAAAACTCTGCGACTACCGGCTTCGCCGCCTGCCGATGATGCCGCATTGCTGCGAAGGCTCCGGTTGGATTTGACGGGCACCCTGCCCTCGTCCGCCGAAGTCGATAAGTTCGTTCACGACCGCAGTCAGAAAAAGTGGGAAAAACTTGTTGAACGACTGTTAAAGAGTGACGAATTCGTTGACTACTGGACCTACAAGTTCGCCAAGCTGCTACAGATTCGCTCGCAGCCGCGGGAGACGCAGGGAGCACTCGCATTCCACAATTGGCTGAAACAGCAGATTGCGAAACGTGCCGCATTCAACGACATGGCCGAAACACTATTGACGGCGACGGGTGACTCGCACGAATTCGGACCGGCCAATTTCTATCGAACGGTCAGCGGACCGCGCGAGCAGGCCGAGTATGTCAGCCGTGTCTTCATGGGAGTTCGATTGCGATGCGCGAATTGCCACAATCATCCTTTGGACAAATGGACACAGGACGACTATCACGGCCTCTCTGCGGTGTTTGCCAAGATCGAACGCGGGCGGATCATCAAAGTCGGGACACGGGGCGAGGTTACGAATCCACGGACGGGCGAACTCGCCGTGCCGCGCATTCCCGGCGATCGCTATCTCGAACAGGATGCCGACGGCCGGAAGGAATTGGCCAATTGGTTAACGCAATCGAGTAATCCCTACTTTGCCAAGTCGCTCGTCAATCGGTTGTGGAAATCGGTGTTGGGCCGCGGGTTGGTGGAACCAGCCGATGACCTGCGGGCCACGAACCCGCCCACTCATCCGAAGTTGCTCGAACAACTTGCCCAAGACTTTATCGAGCATGATTACGACATCCGGCACACTTTGCGGACGATCGTCACCAGCGCAACTTACCGCCGCGGTTCAACACCGCTACCGGCAAACTCGAGTGACACGCAGTTCTATTCCCACGCGCTGGTCAAACCGCTCGAAGCCGAAGTACTCGCCGATGCAATCGCGGTGGTGACCGAAGTTCCCGACAAGTACGGCGACGAGCCGTTGGGAACGCGAGCGGTCACGCTGTTCGATCCGAAGATTCCGTCGGCGTCGCTGGACATCTTGGGAAGATGTTCACGCGCCGAGTCATGCGAGAATCCCGCCGCATCGGATGCAACGGCCATTAGCGGCGGACTGACAACGCGGTTGCATCTGATCAACGGAGAACTCATCAATAGGAAACTGTCAAAAAAAGGTGGCCGATTGGGCCGTCTGCTAGAATCGAAAAATTCGGATATCGAGGTTGTTGCCGAATTGTATCTGGTGGCGCTTGGCCGGCGTCCCAACGCTGCCGAGAACAAGTATTGGCAATCTCAATTCATCGGCATCGCCAATCAGAAACAGCGCAGACAATTTTTCGAAGATCTGTTGTGGGGTCTTCTTACCTGCCGTGAATTCGTGACGAACCACTAAATCATGAAACATTCACTCAATCACCTGCGACGATGTGACGGCGTGACTCGACGTGACGTCTTGCACGTGGGCGGACTGACGGCGTTTGGTCTGGGGATGACCAACATCTTTCGCGGCCGCAACGCAATGGCGGAACAGACGCCATCGAATCCCATTCGTGCCCGCCGGTGCGTTTTGATTTGGCTTGACGGCGGACCAAGCCATCTGGAGACATTCGATCCCAAACCTGATGCTCCGGCCGAAGTGCGCGGGCCACTGGGCACAATCGATACTTCCGTGCCGGGTGTCTCGCTGTGCGATGTCTTGCCGAATACCGCTCGGTTGATGGACCGCATCGCCGTGATCCGGTCGATGACGTCACCGTTGGGTGAACACAATTTCGGAACGCACTATTTGATGACCGGTTATAAGCCGACGCCGGTTCTTGAGTATCCCACCTACGGAGCGATCGTCAGCCACCTGCGAAAGGTTCCCGCGGTGTTGCCG
>CAUZVF010001010.1:0-3038 GCA_963582955.1 Planctomycetota bacterium | reverse complement strand
TTCCAATGGTTTCGGATTGTTGGCGCTCGCGGGATTGATGAGTGACCGCGCTTACGCCGACGCCACTCAGACGCCGGTTCCGAAATTCGCGGCCCGTGCGAAGCACGTCATCTTTTGCTTCATGGATGGTGGGCCGAGTCACGTTGACACGTTCGATTACAAGCCAATGTTGGCCAAGCATCAGGGCAAGAAAATTGGTGAATCGGCCGTCTCGAAAAAATCGCAGAGCAGCGCTAATCGGGTGTGGCTGGGCAGTCCGTGGAAATTTCAAAAACGCGGCGACAGGGGGCTGTGGATCAGTGATCTGTTACCACGGATGGCCGAGTGCGCCGACGACTTGTGCGTTGCTCGTTCGCTGGTCGGCGTTCAGCCGTTGCATGGACAACAGGCTTTGCTGCTGCATACCGGACGCGTCACCGGCCAAGCGCCGAGTTTGGGATCGTGGACGTCTTATGGACTCGGTACCGAGAACCAATCACTGCCCGGCTATGTGCTGTTGAACAACGATTGGATCCCCAATGGTGGTTACGAGAATTTCGCCAGTTCATTCCTTCCGGCATCGAATGCCGCCATGTTGCTGCGGGCCAAAGGAACTCCTGTCGACAACATCATTCCCACCGACAAGCTGGCGATCCAACGTCGCAAGTTGGAATTGCTGAATTCACAGGATGCTGACTTCGCAACCGTCAGCAATGAAGAACAGTTAATCGAATCGGCGATCCGCAATTACGAAACTGCTTTTCAGATGCAGATTTCGATACCGCAAGTTGCCGATGTCAGCCAGGAAACGAAACAGACGCAGCAGTTGTACGGACTGGACAGCCAGAACGACTTCAAAAAGTACTACAGTCTGCAATGCCTGCGTGCGCGGCGGTTGGTGGAAGCCGGAGTGCGTTTTGTCGAGATCACGTGTCCGCTGACGCACCCAAACAACTCGCCGTGGGACCAACATGGCAACATCAAGAAGTACCATGACGAAAACGCAATGATCACCGATCAGGCCATCGCCGCTTTGATCGTTGACTTGAAACAGCGTGGCCTGTTGGACGACACGATCGTCATCTGGGCCGGAGAAATGGGACGGACGCCGCACACACCGGCCATTTCGGCAACTTGCGGCCGGGACCACCACGTCAACGGATATTCCATCTGCCTGGCCGGCGGCGGTTTCAAGGGTGGCATGGCATTCGGCGAGACCGACGAATTCGGCAACTCGGTCGTGAAGGATGAATTGACGATTCACGACATCCACGCCACGATTCTGCACCAGTTGGGCATCGATCACGAAGACCTCACGTTTCGCTTCGGTGGCCGCGATGTGAGTTTGACCGACGTGCACGGCCGAGTCGTTCACGAAATACTCTCGTAATTCATTAAAATCGGCTCCACCCCACCGACCCCGTGTCGGTGGAATCGTGACTCAAATGCTACGCCGAGTCGGTAACTGTCACGTCGTTCTTCGGTAGCTCTCAAGTCATTTCTCCACCGACGCGGGGTCGGTGGGGATTAGTATTCACTGAAAACAAAGGCACATTGGGATGTTCGGTTTGAAAGGCCGTAATGCACTCGTCACCGGCAGTACGAAAGGTGTTGGCCAAGCGATCGCTCTGTCGCTGGCCGAGGCTGGCGCGAATGTTTTGATTCATGGCAGGCAGCGTAATCAGGCGGCTGAGGAGACTCTGGAACGTTGTCGATCGTTTGGCGTCAGCGCGGAAATGGTGACCGGCGATCTGGCCGGTCCCACGGAAGACGCCGTCGCCGGTTTGTTCGACCAAGCGCTTCAGGCGAACGACGCGATCGATACGCTGATCAACAATGCCGGAACCTACATTGACCAACCGTTTCTGGATATGGAATTTGCTAACTTCGATTACACAATGCGGTTGAATGTGTATTCGTGTTTTTTTTTGACACAACGGTTCGCTCGGCACTGGGTTGCAAACGGCACCGAGGGACGTGTGCTGTTCATCGGCTCGATCAACGGCAAACTGGCCGAGCAAGTGCACACCGGCTATGACACGTCGAAAGGCGCCGTCGAAATGATGGTCAAGACGCTATGTGTGTCGCTGGCTCCGCACAACATTCGTGTCAACGGATTGGCTCCGGGTTTGTTCTATACACCGTTGACGGCGCCGGCGATCGACAATCCCGAATTCCGCAAATGGATGGAGCACCACACTCCGAACGGAGAAGTCCCCGAATCAGACGTTTGTGGTGACGGAGCCGTTTATTTGCTCAGCGATGCCGCCCGACATGTGCATGGCCACATGCTGATGGTCGACGGAGGGATGAGTGTCTGGCAACAGCCCGATCCGCCGGAATGAATGGCGTGGATTCAGGCGACCCGCGTACGTCAGCCCGCCGGCAAGCTAACGCATGCCGCTCGCCAAGTCGATGAGCCGTATGTCGTGGCACTCTTGGTGTCGGCATCCGATCGTAACGGTCAGGTGATCTCTAACCTCAGCCGATTCAGTGATCGGCCAACTCCACTCGCTAGCGCAGCCGTAAACCGCCCAGGTCATCACCGCTCGCCAATTCACGTTTTCGACACAGCAGATCGTTAGTCGTCTGCATTCGGAATGCGGAATGCCAAACCATCATGTCGTTTGAAGTTACGTGCGTTGTTGGCCCGATACGAAACTAGCAGTCACGCGATGACTCGAAAACCAGCCTGGACATCGACACAACAAACTCCGCCACGGAAGGGTGTGAGACTTATGATTTCCCCATCAAATCAGCCGGAGAGTTCGGAAAACCGCGAACTCCTTGAACAGATCGAAAGCCTGCAGGGCCAATTGATGCAGGCTCAGAAGCTGAGTTCCGTCGGTGCCCTGTCGGCGTCGATCACTCACGAATTCAACAACATCCTGACAATCGTCATCAATTACGCGAAGATGGGTCTGCGGCACAAGGACGGTGCGATTCGGGAGAAAGCCTTCACGAAGATTCTTGCGGCAGGACAACGGGCCTCGAAAATCACGACCGGAATGTTGTCCTACACCCGCGGCCAATCGACTCGACAAGAACCCTTCGACATC
>CAUZVF010001009.1:0-3038 GCA_963582955.1 Planctomycetota bacterium | reverse complement strand
AACAGCCTATCTGATCAACACGTCGCGCGGGCCGCTGATCGACCATAATGCTTTGTTCGAAGCGCTCGAACAGAATTTGATTGCCGGTGCCGCGTTGGATGTGTTCGAGCCGGAACCGCCCGACCTTGGTCATCCGCTTTATCAGCATGAACGAGTGATCGTAACGCCGCATGTGGCGTTTCTGTCGGAAGAATCGTTAATTGCACTCCGAACCGCTGCAACTCAGCAAATCGCGGACGTGCTGCAGGGAAACCGCCCGCGCAATGTCGTCAATCCCGAAATCTATTCGAATTGACATAAGCCGGCGCGACACGCCATCAGGCCGATCCAAGAAGTCCCGGATCGCACCCGTCGATGTTCGCATGAGCTAAGCTATCTTCGAAGTACATCATCCGAATGACTCAGTTTGACAGCAATCCAAAGACGGGAATTCCGCCGTGGCAAGAAACAGCCGACGACGCAAACGGAAGCAACCATCGCAACCGAAACAACGGCCGAAGACCGAAATTCAGGCCGTCGCCGCCGATCCGCCCGCCGAATCGCCCCAACCAGAATCCGAAGCGCCGATTGAAGAGCCCGCCGTGGCGCAGTCCGAGTCGGCCACGTTTGGCATCGATCCGATCGAAAACATTGAGTCGCTTCAAAAGCAAATCGCCGAGCTGGAAGAGGATACAACGACCAAGGACGATCTCGTTGCCGTGCTGACGGAACAATTGGAAAAGGCGGTTGAACAGCTCGATCGACTTCAACAAGCTGATACGGAATCTGGAAATGTCGCGGAAACATCCGACGGCAGCTCCGAGGCAATACTGCAAGAACAACGAAAACTGAGCGAATTGGTAAAGCATGCCACGCAAAAATGGCAGGCGGCCGATATCTCGGCCGTCATGCGCGGCCTGGGCGTCCAACTCGATGAAATCCACGCCTTGATCCGCAGTGATTCCGCGACCGGCGCATGGCCGGCCGCTAATGCCAAGTCGATCTCGGCAGGTGATTCGACGAGTGCGAACCAGCGGGATACTCAGAACCAAAGCGACGACGAATTTGCCGGCGATTCATGGGAAAACCTAAAGGCCCGCTACTTCACGGACACCGAACACGACGTGATCCAAGACGACACCGAGTCCGAGGTCATTCAAGACGACATGGACTCGGAAACGGTCGTTGACGACGTTACCGAAACGGTATTGCCGAACGCCGACCTCGAGCCTGTCGATCCGCCGCAACCGATCGATTTTGATGTCGCTGATTTGGATCAGTTGCAACAGGCAATCGACGACCGTGACGCGTACATCTCGTACGTGTTGAAAAAACTGCGAAACGCCGCCGTGACGATTTGCAAGCCCGTTGACTGGGACGCCATTCAGAACGCTCCGGAAGAACTATGCGAGCGCTTGGAGAATCTGGAACAGCAACTGAACGAGAATATGAAGCTGGCGGAAATCGATCTTTCCCTGGAACGCGCCCGTCTGGGCCGCGAAGAAGCCCGCTTGGCGCAGCAGTCCGAGCAAATCGAACGCAAGCTGAAACAAATCGGCTTATCGCCGGACGACGAGTTAGAAGACGCCTCATCCAACGGCAAACAAACGAGCCGATGGCTGCGTTTCCTAAATCACGCCAAATAACTAGCCGTCATCGCGTCACACGAGCTGGCAACGGTTTCGTCTCAGTCCAAAGATTCGCTTGCGCGCACATTCCCGCCAGACTCTGCTGCTGTGCGCTGCTTCGGATTTGAGGTTGGGGAGCAATGAAGCTCAAAATACCAGGCTAGCGGGAACCGTGAGGTTCCTGGCCTCCGCCATCCGTTTCCCGAATGTCGCAGGTAAAATAGGTAGCATTGGGCGTGCGTCTATTGGTCCTTTGAATCTGGGAACGAATGAGTTCCCGGAAATCAATTGGGGACTGCACGTTGCCGTTCAGGCAAGGTGTGGGGCGCAGCCGCCGAAAATCGCTCCCGCGATCAGAGCAACAATACACCGTCGGAAAGCGTACCGGTGAGTACTCGAAATCGACGCTGAATACGTTCACAATTCCGGGTGATGGCAGCGTCTCGCGAACACCGTTCTCAGAACAACTCGGATGGCTTGCCGGTCGAACTCAATTTCAAACCAGCGCAACCGCCTTGCCTCGATGACACACCGACGAATGCCGAAGATGGAACGGCTTAGCAATTCGTCCTGCAACGACAACGCGGCTTGCAACAGTCGAGTTACCTCGTTAGCACTCAATACATTCGGCAGGCTCGTCTTGCGCAGTTGTGTGGCGAGTCGCAACGTTGCAAACGAAGTCTTAAACCGGGTCGTTTATTCCCTGGTAAGTTCGAGTCCACTATGCGAATCACAAATCTTGAATGCTCGCACGCCGATGCTGGGTATCGGAATTTTGATTTTCTGAAGATCGGCACTGACGAGGGAATCGTCAACTGGAGCGACTACAACGAGTCGTTTGGCGGCATGGGAGTCACGTCGTTGAATCCAAATCTCGCGCCGATGCTCGTTGGACAAGACCCGCGCCCGTACGATTGCAGCCGCGGAACGACGACAGCGAATATCCTGGGGCGTAAGCCCATGGGAACGGCATGCAACACGTCTCCAAAGCCCCGGAGGGGCGACATCGATACGAACGGGCTCTTTGCTGTCGCCCCTCCGGGGCTCATAACCGTTTTGCGGTCCTTCTCCTGGGGCTTGCGCCCCAGGCTATTCGCTGCCGTCCCTCCGGGACTCTTTCTTGCGTTCGCCTTCTCGTTGACATTCGCTGCGTTCTCGCTCAGCGTTGGGCCAATTTTCGCTGCCGATGATCGCGACGGAAAGGCCATCAATGACCGAAACGGAGAACCGGTCGACTTCGCGCGAGAAATCCTGCCGATTCTCTCGGACAAGTGCTTCGTTTGTCACGGCCCCGCCGGCGCGGAAAAGGATGTTCTGCGACTCGATTCGTTTGCGGCAGCGACTCGCGATCTGGGCGGACATCGGGCAATCGATCCCGATGCGCCCGAGAAAAGTGAACTCGTGGCTCGCATCAATTCCACCGACGAGCCA
>CAUZVF010001008.1:0-3046 GCA_963582955.1 Planctomycetota bacterium | reverse complement strand
CGGTTGGCCATGCTGGCCGCGATTCCCGATGAGTACATTCCCGTTATCGAAAAGTCGCGCGAACTGCAACAGGATTTGGCAAGGGTAGAAACCGCCGAGTTGGGATTCGATCACGTCTGGATCGGAGAAAAGTTGGCCAAGAAGTGGAGGTTGCCGGCGACGTTGCAAACAGCCATCCGATTGCACCATGCTCCGCTGTCTCAATTGCTTAAACACGAAGCTGACGCGGAATTCCAACTTTATTCGGTGGTGGCCGTCGCGGCGGCGGTCGCCGATTATTTCTGTGCGGCCAACAAAGGCCAAGCCCTCGAAACGATCCGGTCGCTGACGACAGCGTTGTTCGCATTTGATGAGCAACGAATCAACGAATTCCTGGAAAGTGCCAAACCCACGATCGAAGATTCCGCCGCGATGTTTGCCGTCAACATCGCCGAATTGGGATCTCCGCGAGTTCTATTGGCGGAGGCGAACGAGCAACTGGCCGAGATTGCCATTCAAGCTCAACTCCAAAATGCGCTGGCTGCTGAACGACAACAGACGTTCGAGCTGGAACGCGAAAATCTGAAAAGACAAAACCAAAACCTGCAACACCAGGCACTGCATGATCCGCTGACGAACGCCTACAACCGGCTCTTTTTTGACGAAGCTGTCGAGAAGGAAACCGAACGTTGCATTCGCGTGGGTGAGCCCTTTGCAATCCTGTTTGGCGATATCGACCATTTCAAGAACTTAAACGACACTTACGGCCATCAGTTTGGCGATTTGGTCTTGCAGTGCGTGTCAAAAGCCATTCAAAAGTCGATTCGCACGAGCGATGTTTTGGCACGATATGGTGGAGAAGAGTTCGTTGTTCTCGTCCAAACTCCGACGATCGACGGTCTTACGGTACTTGCCGAACGAGTCCGCCGTAATGTTGAATCCGCCGAGGTGCGGCATGACGGCGAATCGGTGCAAGTGACAATGAGCATTGGAGCTGCGTTGATGGATGTCACGCGGATTCAAGACACCGAAAACGTCGCACAGCGTTTAATCGCGGCTGCCGACGAAGCCATGTACCAAGCCAAGTCGAATGGCCGCAATCAGATTCAACTCGTCAGTATCCCGTCTCCGACGATCGGCGACGTCATGAAACAGAGAATGCAGCGGCTTGATGCCATCAGGGATCCGGCAGTCGCGAGCTTCTTGAAAACAGTCGATTCCGTACTCAGCGACCCGGTGCGATAATCAGCCTCTCAGATCGCCCGTGGCATCGCCATTGGTGACCGCGCTGGCAATTCGCCAGTTGCCATCTTTGTCGCACGCGGCGTAGTACATCCGATATTTGCCCGCGCCGACTTTGATCACTGACATGTCCTCGGCATGCACCGCGTCCAGCCCTTCGCCGTCGTAGCCGCCACCTTCGATCACGCATCCGAGTCGCTCCCATACAAGCCCGTCGGGCGAATCGGCCATGAAGATCCGAGAACGGTATCCAGCCATGTCCGATGCGATCGACGCCGCGGCGAAGTTTTCACTCAGCCCGTTGGCTTCGGCGCTGGCGTCTTGGCTGGGATGTCGTGGTACTTCCGTTCCTTGCGGCACGTCCTGCCACGCCGAGAAGAACATCGTCCATTTGTCGCCGGTCCGTTTAGATGGAACAACGTCGGCTGCCGTGATACCCACCGAATCGAGTTCCGATTGATTGTCTCGCATCCGAAAGCCGGGCTCAAATTCAAAATTGATGCCGTCCGACGTAATGGCGCTGACGACACTCTGAGAAATGCGATCGCCATCGCCACCTGCCCGGCCTTCGGGACCGTATTCGGCGGCAAAGCAATACAACCGGCCGCGTCCGTCGGGCAATGAAACGAAGCGAGGTCCGCCCACACTGTCAAAACCTTGCAGCCGGATTCCGTCTTCGCATTCCCATTTCAGCATGTCGCGGGAAACAGCACTGCAGATCACCGTCGGCTGATCGGCCGGCCCGCGCGCCTCGAAATACATCCGCCAATGGCCGTCACGACAATGCGTCACTGTTGGCGCCAGCACTCGAAGTGACATGTGAGAAAGCTCGGGCCGAGGAGCCAGCCGAATTCCGGGCTCGGTGCGGAATTCCAGTCCGTCGTCCGAAACGGCACTCAGGAGATATCCCTGGCATGTGGGAAACGGCTTCGCGGGACCAACCCCCGTATAGAACATGCGGAATCCCCCGGACGGAATCCGCACGACGCCGGGCGCTTGCACTTTCGACCAGTCAAGATCGCGTGATCCCTGCAATCTCGCACCGATCTCCCTCCGCCAACAAATTGATGTGCCCATACTGGAATCAGTTTCAAAAAAGAACGACCGCGCTAATGACTTCAGGCTAGCGCGAACCGTCAGGTTCCTGGCCCCAACCAATGACTGTCCGACTCGTTGACTATCTGACTCGACATTCAATTCTTGAATCCGAGGGCAAATGTAATCTCAATCGCTGGCCGATTTCTCATCATCCTGAAATATGCCGAGGGCTACAACTATGAAGAGTTGAGCGCAATCTTCGAACGATCAATCAGTGCGCTCAAGATGAGAATCGGGCGAGCAAGAATATTAGCCAGCACGCGCAAGTGTCTGGTTTCTCTTGGTTTTCGCATGAACCGGACGCTAGCGCGTTCCGGCTGATGCAACCGGCTCGTCAGTTATCAAAATGAGAAAGGAAAGACCAATGTTAGCTAATGTTTCTGTTCCATTTATGGACGCCGCGGCAACGACCGCGGCAACTCGGCAAGTCATTACCGAAAATGTCGACCGCGTCCGTGTGGCGTTCGATCAAGTATTTGCACTGATCCCGTCGCTGGTTGCGATGTTACTGGTGCGGATTATCGGTTACATCGTCGCCCGCATGGTGGGCCGTGCCGTTCGTGCTTTGACCGAACGCCTGGGATTGCAGCGCGCGGCCGAACGTAGCGGCCTGATTGAATCGATGAAACACGATGTTGAACGAAGCCGTGCGGTAAGACGCTAACTGACGGCTCATATTGCCAACTTGAACTGGAAACCCAGGACCGTTTGTGGTCCTGGGTTTCGC
>CAUZVF010001007.1:0-3053 GCA_963582955.1 Planctomycetota bacterium | reverse complement strand
GATGACGACGAAGCGGCTGCCTACTTTCGGGAAATCGCCCGTGACGATTACGTCCTATGGCCCCAACCGAACGATTCACTCGGTCGGCGAATGCATCAGTTCTTCGTCGAGAGATTGTTGGAACCAGATGACCGCGTGGTAATTATCGGATCAGACAGCCCGACGTTGCCGGCGGCTTATGTCGACGATGCCTTTGATCGGCTTCGCAATTGCGACTGTGTCATCGGTCCGGCGACCGATGGGGGGTATTACTTGATCGGGCAGCGATTTCTTGGCAAAGACTTGTTCGAAGAAATCGAATGGAGCAGCCGCAAAGTTCTGCTGCAAACTGTTGAACGGGTTGGGTCGCTGGGCATGACTTTGTCGTTACTGCCACCCTGGTACGATGTCGACACGGCCGACGACGTCAAAATGATGCAAGGCCATATCGCGGCCATGGAAACCGTTGGCGGCGACTCACATTCAATTCCAAAACGAACGGCAATGCAATTGGCTGTGGATACACCTAACCGCGAGACTCGTCTATAATGCCCGCCACGAAAGTGTGGTCGCTTCGGCTTGCCGCTCAACAAGGAAACAACCGTATCAGAATCTTTCACTGAGACATCCGCGCCCGTTGCGCGCATCTTTTTGTCGCCTTTCGCTCCGCGAAAGCAGCGCTACTTTCGCGGAGCGAAAGGCGACTTTGGTTGCGGCTTCGCCGCGTTAGAGCCTTTCTTAGTAAAACACAATTACGATGGCCGAAGAAAACACCGATAAACCGTTCAAAGTCGTGATCGCTGACGACAACCAGCAAAACTGCGAGTTGTTGGAAGTGTATCTCGCCGACGAGAACTACGAGATTTCGATGGCATACGACGGCCAGGAAACTCTGGACCGTGTCGCCGACTTTCATCCGGATTTGATTCTGCTGGACATCATGATGCCAAAACTGAGCGGCTATGAAGTTTGCCAGCAGTTGAAATCGGCGGATGACACCAAGGATATTTTGATCCTGATCGTGACCGCATTGAACGAGCAGGGCGACATCGAAAAGGCCGTCGCGGCCGGTTGCGATGATTTCCTGACCAAACCCGTGAACCGTTTGGAACTGACCACGCGAGTCCGTTCGATGATGCGAGTTCGCCATCTGACGAATGAACGCGACCGTCTGCTGGCCTATCTCGCCGAAGTCGATGGTGCCAATCGCAATTCCGCATCTGACCAATAGCCGATTTTGTCCTCACTGTGAGTTGAAGTGACCTCAGCCTCTGAATCCGCTCCGTCTGAATCGGCAAATGACGCCAACACGAGTCTGCCGAGGGTCATCGTAAAGCGCCGACGGGCACTCCCATTTTTCAATCGCCACCCGTGGGTCTTTGCCGGTGCGATTCAAAGGGTCGAGGGTCAACCGCAACCGGCCGACGAAGTGGCACTTGTGTCCGCCGAAGGCAAGTTCATCGCGCGAGGGTTGTACAATCCCGACAGCAACATCCGCGTACGTCTTTATAGTTGGGACGAAGGCATCGCGATCGACCGGCCGTTCCTGTCCGCTCGGTTGGACGAAGCCATTGCGTTGCGGCAAGTGCTCTTCACGGGAGATCAAATCCAATTCCCACACCGAATTGTTTACAGCGAAGCCGACGGGCTGTCGGGTCTGATTGTCGACCGGTACGGAGACTGGCTGATCATTCAACTGACGAGCCTCGCGGTCGCGCATCGTCGCGAGGCACTGATTGAGCTGTTGAACGAAAAACTCTCACCACGCGGAATTTGGCTACGGACAGAGAAGGGGATTCGTGCCGCGGAAGGACTGACGATCAAGGACGGTTTGCTATCCGGCGAGGAACCTCCACGTCCGATGTTTGTCGAAGAAAACGGCATCCAATTCGGCGTCGATGTCGTGCAAGGCCAAAAGACGGGGTTGTTTCTCGATCAGCGGGAAAACCGACAAGCCGTTGCCCGTTACGTCACGGGAAGGCGGGTGCTCGACATGTTTTGCTACACGGGCGGATTCAGCCTCGCCGCCGCCAAGCTGGGAAATGCCAAGGAAATTATCGGCATCGACAGTTCCGAGACGGCCATCACAACGGCGAAAGCAAATGCGGAATTGAACGAAGTTGTCGATCGTTTACATTTTGAGAAAGCCGATGCATTTACGAAGCTGGAACAACTGAGCGGGGCAGGGGAGCGATTCGACGCCGTGATCCTTGATCCGCCGAAAATGGCTCGCAACCGATCGGGGCTCAACAAAGCCATGCGTGGTTATCACAGCTTGAATCAATTGGCGATCAGCGTATTGAACGCTAACGGCATCCTGGTAACGTGCAGTTGCTCGGGCCACGTTAGCCGAGAATTGTTCGAGACAATGCTGTCGTCGGTCGCCGAGTCGACGAACCGCCCCATCCAGATTCTGGAATCTTGCGGAGCCGCCGCCGATCATCCCGTTTCCGCGTCATGCTTGGAGAACGGCTATTTGAAATGCTACATTTGCCGAGTTGTGTGACCGTGGCCGAATGATTGTCAACGCTGTGCTGGAGTGCTTTCGAGAGACTCAACAATGGCAGATTCCACTCGTGATGACGAACTGCACGGCCATGAAGATGATCCGTTCGATAACGTCCCCAGCCATCCCAACGACGACATTCCCAACACTGACGAACCGATCGAGATCCTCAACGATGTCGAGGAAGGAAACGAAGTCGATGATCTCGAAACCGACTCGGATCCCGATGTCGAAAATGTCCTGCATGAACTTTCCCTGTTGAATGCTAAAAAGCAATCCAGTGCTTGGAACAGTCTGTTGTTGCTTGGCGTTTCGCTGATCTTATTCGCAATGGTTGGGATGTTCCGTTGGGAGATGCGGGAACTGGGCGTGCTCATCCTGGTTTTGATCGTCCACGAATTCGGTCATTTTCTGGGCATGAACATTTTCGGATACCGCGACGTGAAGATGTTCTTCATCCCCTTTTTCGGCGCGGCCGTTTCGGGGAAGAGTCTCCATGTGGCCGCCTGGAAGAAATCGATCGTGTTGTTGTTGGGACCCGTGCCCGGCATCTTTATTGGACTCGTTT
>CAUZVF010001006.1:0-3060 GCA_963582955.1 Planctomycetota bacterium | reverse complement strand
TGCCCTCTGTCTTGGTTGTATAGAATGCATCGTACAAGGACTCGGCTGATCCTTCCGGCAGCCCAATCCCATTATCCTCAATCTCGATCTGAACGAAGTTTCCATCCTCTTCCCACTCCATTCGCAGGATCCGAACAGCCACCAATTTGCGAGCCCGCTCGGCCGTTTCGAGTGCCTGAAAGGCATTTTGCAAGAGATTGACCAATGTCTGTTGAATTTGAATCACATCAACATGCAATACGATTGGTGGGTCAAGGTACTCGCACCGGACATCAACCCGATCGCGCCGTGCCTCGGCAGCCACTAATTCCATGGAATCTTTAACGAGGACATTGACATCGACATCGGAATGTTTCATCCGGTCTTTGCGCGAGAAATCTCTCATTCGCCGGATGATTTCGCCGGCGCGGTTAGCCTGATCGGCAATCTTGCGGTTCCAATCAACGAGTTTCTCATCCGTTTCGAAGTTGCCCGATTCCAATGTGCGCGAGCATGCGGTCGCAAAGTTGGCAATCGCGTAGAGCGGCTGATTCAGTTCGTGAGCAAGCCCGGCAACCATTTGTCCCATCGTAGTCAATCTCGACACATGTGCAAGTTGGTCTTGTTGCTTGTGAAACTCGTCTTCCGCCTGCTTTCGCTTTGTAATGTCTTGGACATGAAACAGCAGGCAATGTTCACCGTCGTACTCGATCGGGCTGACACGGATCGAAACCGGGACCGACCGTCCGCTCGCGTGGCGGCTCATTCCTTCGAATTCGATCAAATCACCTTCCACGATTCGCGAAAAATCGCGTCCCGTTTGTTCTCGCGAGTGACTGGGGACCAAATCCAAAACGTTTTGGCCAACTAGCTTTTCTCGCGGGAATCCATGCAACTCGCATGCAGCCAAGTTGGCGTCGAGAACGGTTCCGTTGATGTCTTCGACGAAAATCGCTGACGGAGAATGATCGAACAGATGTCGAAACTTTGCCTCGCTGTCGCGATGTGCCCGTATTATGCGGCGGTGCTCGATCACGACACTCGCAAGTCTTGCCGCCGTTGCGATCAGCTCTTGCTCTTCTTTGGAGGGCCGGCGCGGTGCCCGGTAGTACATGGCCAGCGTTCCCAACACGCGGCCGTCCGAGGACACGACGGGATGCGACCAGCACGCCCGCAAATCAAAACGCTGGGCCAGTTCGCGGTAATCCGACCATAACGGATCGGTGAATGTATCTTCGACGACGACTTGCTGATTCAGATACGCCGCGGTGCCGCACGATCCAACTTGCGGACCGATTTCGATCCCGTCAATTAGTTGGTTGTATTCTTCCGGCAGGCTCGGTGCGGCGCCGTGTCTCAACACGCTTGCCGATTCATCCAATAGCAGGATCGAACCAATCATGTCCGGAACCGCACACTCGAGCGTAAGGACAAGGTCGTTCAGTACTTCGGCAATTTCATGCCCTTTGGCCAGCTTTTCAAGAACTACGGTTTCTCCATCTCGAAACGCCTGGTCCCGCTTACGTTCCGTGATGTCAATCATAATGCCTCGCAAGAGTGTTACTTGGCCATCTTCATCACGAATAAGTCGAACCTGGTCGTGAATCCAAATTGTCCTTCCATCCGCTGTGTTCGCGCGGTAGTCAAAATGGTGATCGATGCCTTCTTCCGTTCGTTGCCGGCAAAACTCAATCGATCGCTCTCGGTCATCCGGGTGAATGACGCTGGGCCACAAATCTGGATTGTCGTACCATTGCTGAACCGGGTAACCGAGCATCTCCTCGACACGGGGGCTGATGTACGTAAACTCAAGCGTGTCCGCTTTGCATTCCCAGACAATTCCATCAATCTCCTCGACGAGATCTTGGTACCGCTTTTGATTGAAATTTACCGCTTGTTCGGCCTGCTTCTGTTCGGTGATGTCCTGGCTAAATCCCGCGACACCAACAATCTTTCCCTCTTTCCGGATCGGACCGAAACGGCAGGAGTACCAAGCGATACTGCCGCGAGCTCCCTCAGCTCTCAATTCGACCGATTGCGGCTCGCCGGTTGTTACGATCTTGTCGAAAGCGTCGCGGATCTTCGTATATTCATCCGGTTCCGCGAAGTCGAAGATCGATTTGCCGATAACATGTTCCATCGACATTCCGGGCTGTGTCTGATTCACATACAGGATTCGGCCGTCGAGATCGATGGTCAAAACAAATGCCGGAATGTTCTCGACGAGATCACGCAGTTTCTGATCTGATTCCCGCAGGGCATTCTCTGCCGAAACACGCCGCGTGATGTCATTGGAAACGACCAACACTGCGTCGGTACCGTCCGGCAACCTGACGAGCGTTTCACGAAGTTCCAGAACGCATTCGGTTCCGTCTTTTCGGATATTCGTGACGACGCGCTTCGCTGTTTCTCCGTGCGTCAGTTGCTCGATATTGCACCGGATGTCGGCGGCGGACAACATCGAAATACTCTTGATGTCCCGGCCCTTCAATTCGTCCTGCGAATATCCAAGAACACGGCACGCCGAGTTGTTGACATCGATAATCCGACCATCGAGGTCGGCGACGATTATTCCACTGGGAGATGTTACAAAGAGAATTTCAAACCAGCTTTGACCAACGATTTCCAAGGCCCGCATTGCCATCGCAGAATCCCCAATACTACCGAATGCTGCCAACGAAGGTATTGGGCACCGAGGCGGATTTGATCAGATATGCTTAGATGCAACTTCTGTTCGAGACCTCTGTCGCAGCCATGAATCGGCCCAATCGGCTGCTCGTAAAAACATCAAATGATGATACCAGATTATTCGTCGGTTAGGTTTTTTTCTTTTTCGGCTTGTTCGACGATTTCTTCGAGGCTGTGGGCGGCTTTTTCTTCTTTGGCTTCTTGCCGGGAAAAATCTGGTCCCAGCCAGTCGAAAATTTCTCCGTCGAACCGGTATGAACCGTATAGCCTGTCATTCTGTTCGCTCCTTAGTTGCATCGGTTTGCATTGAATTTCGTCCTGCACGGACCGCGCGGGTGTTTGACCTGACTTGGTGTAGCCGGCGGAGAATTCTCCCTTAACGGCAAGCCGCAG
>CAUZVF010001005.1:0-3070 GCA_963582955.1 Planctomycetota bacterium | reverse complement strand
AGATTCTGATTGACGAACTGAAAGACGTGTTGACGATCCCCGTTTCCTCGGTTGTCGAAAACCGTGGCCGTTACTCGTGCTGGATACAAACGGAAAGTGGCCATGAACAGCGAGTCTTAAAGCTGGGCCAAACCAACGACAAATTGGTGCAGGTCATTGACGGCGTGAAGGAAGGAGACGTCGTGCTGCGGAATCCTCGGGCGGTTGTTGCCGAGGCTCGCAAGGAAGCTCCGATGGACGACGAAACTCGCGACCGCTCGCAATTCGGTGGCGATGACACGTCGCCGGAATCGGGCGACAAGAAGTCCGAATCAAAATCTTCCGATGGCAAGAAGTCCGGCGGCCCGGAATCAAAGAAGACCGGTGGAGGCCGTTCGCAGGGATCGGGTGGTGGTGGTGGCGGGAGTTCCTCGTTGCCCGACAGCGGCAAAGCCTACCTCGACAAATACGACAAGGATGGCGACGGCAAAGTGGCACAGGACGAGTTAGACGAGAATTCGCAACGATCGGCACAGTACTGGTTCAGCCGCGTCGACACCGACGGCGACGGCGGTTTGAATGAATCTGAAGCCGACGCGTGGCTGAAAGCACGAAAGCAAAGGCAGAATAGCGGCGGTTCGGGCGGCAGTGGCGGAGGATCAGGTCGCGGAAGAGGGAACTTGATGCAGTACGATAAGGATGGCGACAAGCGAATCAGCAAAGAGGAAGTCCCCGAGCGGATGAGGCCATACTTCGATCGCATGGATCCCGATGGCGACGGATTCATCACGGAAGACGAAATTAAAAAGATGCGCAGCAGCCGCTCAGGCGGCGGTAACCGGCCCGGTGGAGGCGGCCCACCGGGAGGCCCTCGTCCGTGATTGAACGCTTCTTCCGCACCCTCTACTACGGTTTCAAGAGCCTGCTGCTGCACAAACTGCGCGCCGGATTGGCGATGCTGGGCATTCTGATCGGCGTCACCGCGGTTATCTGGCTGGTGGCGCTGGGCGAAGGCGTCAGTTATCAGGCTCAGCAGCAGATCAAGGAATTGGGTGCGACGAATATCATTCTGAAGAGTGTCAAGCCGTCAACCAGGTCGTCGGCCGGTAACAGCTTCATCGTCGAGTTCGGACTCACAAGAGACGATTACGATCGCATTCTCGATGGAGTCACCACGATCGAGCGTGCGGTGAAGATGCGGGAAGTCAAGAGCAACGTGCGGTCGGGCGGACGCGACGTCGACGTGCAACTTATCGGGTGCACGACGGCCTATTTTGACGTCAACCATCTGCATCTGGCTCGCAACCGTTTTCTTTCAGACAACGATCTCAACGAGAAGCGGAACGTTGCCGTGCTCGCCTCCGAGACGGCCGAGCAACTGTTTGGTTATGAAAACCCAATCGGCCGGACCATCGAAATCGCCGCCAACAATCGCTCGGACGTCTACGTCGTTGTCGGACAGACCGAAAGCCGCATGCCGTCGGCGTCGATCGGCAGCAGCTTCGAGGGCCGTGATTACAATCTGGACGTTTACATTCCACTGCCGACGTTTCGCAGCCGCATCGGGGACCAGGTCGTTACGTCGCGTTCAGGGAGCCGCGAAGGCGAACTCGTCCAGCTCAGTCAAATCACGTTGACTGTGGGGGATGTCTCGGAAGTCGAAGAAGCGGCCGCCATCATCGAAATCCTGCTGGAAAAATATCACGATAACAAAGACTATTCGATCACGGTCCCCAAGGAACTGCTGCATCAAGCGGAAATGCTGCGGCAGATGTTCAACGTGCTGCTTGTCGTCATCGCGGGGATTTCGCTATTCGTCGGCGGTATCGGCATCATGAATATCATGCTGGCGACCGTGACCGAACGGACTCGTGAAATCGGCGTCCGCCGCGCGATGGGCGCGAATCAGAATGACATTGTCCGCCAATTCCTCGCCGAGACGATCGTGCTGTCGGGAACCGGCGGACTGATCGGCGTTCTGTGCGGCTTCCTGTGCTGGCCGGCGACCGATTCCGTCTTGTGGATGATCCAAGAATGGCTTCCAGAAGTCTGGGCGTCGCTGCCACCAACGATTCAACAATTGGAACCGATCATCGCCCCGTGGTCGGTCGTTGCCGCCGGCGGAATTTCGGTCGGCGTCGGCATCGTGTTTGGCCTCTATCCCGCCTTCCGCGCCGCACTGATGGACCCGATCGAGGCTCTGCGTCACGAATAATTCGAGGTTGACAAATTCGGAACTCTCGACACATGAACCTCGCTGCCGAAATTATCGACCTGCACAAGTATTACTACCTCGGCGACGTGGTCGTGAAGGCGTTGCGCGGGGTATCGGCCGAGATCCCTGAAGGAGACTTTGTCGCCATCATGGGGTCCTCCGGCAGCGGCAAGAGCACGCTTCTGAACGTGCTGGGCGCATTGGACCGTCCTACGAGCGGTCAGTACATCGTCGGCGGCAATGACGTGTCGGATCTCAACGATTTTCAATTATCGAGCATTCGCAACGAGATGATCGGCTTCATCTTTCAGTCGTATAACCTGATCGCTCAAAACACGGTCCTCGAGAACATTCAGATTCCGCTGCATTATCGTCGCGGCCGTCCGCCGTTGCGATCGGCCGACCTGAACCGCTGCATCGACCTGGCTTGCGAGGTCGGACTTGCCGACCGGCTGGACCATCGCCCTTACCAACTCTCGGGCGGTCAGCAACAACGAGTCGCCATCGCCCGCGCGCTGGTCAACGACCCGGCCATCATTCTGGCGGACGAACCGACCGGAAACCTCGATTCCACGACATCGGGCGAGATCATGGAAATCCTACTCGCGCTCAACCGCCAAGGCCGCAGCATCATCATGGTCACCCACGAACCCGATATCGCCCGCCTGGCGCACCGCCAAATCCATATGCAAGACGGCCTGATCGCCAGCACGGGTATCTTCGACGAGCAACTGTCGCACTGAACGCGTCCGCCAAATGGGTCAGGCTTACAGAATTCAATTTTCGCTTTGTAAGAGCGGGTGGTTGCTATCTTAGAACTCTTGCGAAACGATACGGTTTGGCAATTTCGCGGAAACGGCGTAAGAGCAACTTCCC
>CAUZVF010001004.1:0-3071 GCA_963582955.1 Planctomycetota bacterium | reverse complement strand
CGCGGGATTCGGCTCGGCGGCAGCGGCGATGTGACCAAGTCACACGTCATCTGGAAACAGAATGTCGGAGCCGACGTGGCAACTCCGATTGCCGTCAATGGCAAAGTCTACGTTTGCAGCGATAGAGGCAGTGTAACGTCTCTCGACATCGAATCGGGAGAAAAGCTGGCCACCTTCACGGCAAAACGGAACCGCGGCAAATACTACGCGTCGCCAATCCTCGCCAACGGCGCGATCTACACGACTCGCGAAGACGGAACCATTTTCGTCGTCGGCCAAAAGGACTTGTCGCTGATCAGTGTGAACAAGATGGGCGAGTTGACTGCGGCATCACCGGTATTCGTTGACGGACAGATTCTGATTCGGACGGATCAGCATCTGTATTGCATTGGGAAGTGACCACTAACTTGAGACAGGTCTTGAAAATGAAAGCTACCTTTTTCCGAGCGAAATTAAAACTGCTCGCGTGCGCGTTGATTCTCTCGATCACAAATCTCATGACGACACAAATCGCCTCGGCCCAAGACGACGCCAAGCCATCCAAGTATTGGATCTATGTTGGCACCTACACCAACGGTGACAGCAAAGGCATCTATCGCTTGTCGCTCGATATGAAGACGGGCGAATTGACGCCGATCGGCAAAGTGACCGAGTCCGTTAATCCGTCATTCCTCGCGATCCATCCCAGTGGCATGTATTTGTACGCCGTCAACGAGGTCGGCAACTTCAAGGGAAAGAAGAGCGGAGCCGTCAGTGCATTCGCGATCGATCCGAAAACCGGCGATCTGACGTTTTTGAATCAGCAGGCGTCGCTCGGAGGTGCTCCTTGCCATCTGGTCGTCGACAAGACCGGGCATAACGTGCTGGTCGCCAACTACACCGGCGGCAGCGTTGTCTCGATGCCAATCATGAAGGGCGGAATGATCGGCGAAGCGTCCTCGTTCATGCAACACAAGGGTTCCGGCACGAATCCCAAACGTCAGAAAGGCCCCCACGGCCACTCGATCAATCTCGATGCCGCGAATCGATTCGCGTTTGCCGCCGACTTGGGACTCGACAAGGTTTTGATCTATGCCTTTGACGCGAAGAAAGGAAAGTTGACACCCAACGATCCGCCGTCGGTAACCGTCCCGCCCGGTTCAGGTCCGCGTCACTTTGCCTTTCATCCGAACGGCAGGTACGCGTATGTGATCAACGAGATTCTCTCGACCGTCACGGCCATGTCGTACGACGCCGACCAAGGAGCCCTGAAACCGCTGCAAACAATCACAACATTGCCCAAAGGCTTCAACGGCGGCAACTCGACCGCCGACATCCACGTGCATCCCTCCGGAAAATTCCTGTACGGTTCCAACCGAGGCCACAACAGCATTGCCATCTATTCGGTCGATCAGAAAACCGGAAAGTTGAAGTCGATCGGCCACGAACCAACTCAAGGCGGAGTCCCCCGCAACTTCGCCCTCGATCCAACTGGCACATACCTGTTGGCCGAAAATCAAAACGACGGCACGATCGTCGTGTTTCGCATCAATGAGAAAAGCGGTGAGTTAAAGGCAACTGGTCACGTTGCGAACGTGCCGAGCCCCGTTTGCATTCAAATGATGCCGGTACCGTGACTATGACTGAATTGAAATCAGCGGAAGAGATCGTCGCACAGGTATCAACAACAATTGCCGGCATACACAACCGGCCCGCGATGTTTGTCGGCTCGACGAACGAACCCGGAGCCGCAAATACATTGGACGGGATGTTCTGGATTGCACACTCTTTGTGGGTTGCCATTCAAAACCGTGATGCTGAATTCAGCAACGTTCGCCGTATCACAGCCGACCGTCACAACTGCGGCAGCCTAGGATTCCCTGGCGCATTCCGCCATGTAAATTCCGACGCGGATGAAGACGGTGTATTTCAATTCGTTCTCGCTTGTTGGCGAGAAATCGACACGGAACTTGGGATCGACATTTCCATTGCTGCCGCTCGCCCAATTGAATAGAGATCGCGATCGGATGAGCAGGTCGACGAACAAGGAGAGCTTGAGATTCTGCCGGTCAACAAGTGTGACCTCGGCTTCCGCCCCGCCGCCCAACATTTTGGCCACGTTCAGACCCACGAATCCGCCGCCGATGATCAGTACGTGCTTTGTCATGGAGCGTTGTTTAAAGCTGGGCGGCCAACTCTTGCAATTCGCGTTCGAAGCCGCCGGACAGAATTGGGAAGCGGCACCAGGTTTTCGGGTCCAGATTCTCGTCGTCGACATGGAACGACGGCGCATAGCGTTCGCGTTTCCATTGGTTGCGCGACCATAGGCGGAAGAAGCGTTCGATCCAAACCGCCATTTGTTTCGCGTCGTACTGTGTGAAGCGTGCCTTCATCAGTTGCCAGATTTCCAGAGGCATCTTCTTGTCGCGAATCGCTGCTCGCTCGACGGCGTCGAGTACGGGATAGGGCATCAGGTCGGATTCGTCGGTTTGTCCCGATTCCCGCGGCCGCAATTCGGCGGTCGGCTGCTGATCGTTGACGCGGACGAGTGCGGGAATCGGTTCCAACCCGATCGGCCCATCGGTTTGCAACCAACGCAGCCATTGTCTCAGGAATGCCTTGTCGATGCCGGCAATCGGGCTAACTCCGCCGCATGTGTCGCCGTCCATGGTGGCGTATCCAACGGCGGCTTCGGAGCGGTTGCTGGTCGAAAGCAACAGTGCTCCACGGACGTTCGTGGCCATCCATACCGACGGAGCACGGACGCGGGCTTGAATGTTTTGCAGTGCGATGTCGTCGGTTTCCCATTCCAATTGACGGCCAAGTTGGCTTTCGACCAAGTCTGTGTATTGCCCGACGATAGGATCAACGTTGACCGCCCAGAATTCAGCGTCCAGCGCATGGGCGAGACTCTCCGCGGCGTTGCGTGTCGTGTCGGAACTGTTGTCGGTTGCCTGATAAACGGTCAACAGCAATCGCGACATCAACTCCGGAACGGAATCGACGGATTGAATGTCTTGGAAGTAACCAAGCTTCGCTTTCATGCCTTCCACACCCAATTCGTTAACCGCCAGATCGGCCATCATCCGCAC
>CAUZVF010001003.1:0-3073 GCA_963582955.1 Planctomycetota bacterium | reverse complement strand
CAATAGAAACATCAACGTTTCGACAACGTCGCCGGCGTTGCCCGTGCGCCGCAGCGGCACCTGTTGTGCGATTCGGTCAAGATACGCTTCGTCGGCTTCCGGAGGCGCCAGGATGGCGCCTAATGCAATGGCATTGGCTTGCACGTCGGGAGCGAGGTACTGAGCCAACATTTGCGTCAGCGTGACGAGCGACGATTTCGTCAGCGTGTAGATCATGTGTTCGGTCGTGGGACGGAACACTCGCCAGTCCGCGATATTGACGATGTGGGCTCTTTGACCGGGCTCCAATTGGTCCACAAACGACTGGCACAGAAAAAACGGAGCCTTCAAATTGATGGAAAAATGCCGGTCCCAGGCGTCTTCTGTTGCCGTTTCGATGTTGTTGTTTTCGAAAACCGCCGCGCTGTTGACCAAGACATCGACGGCTCCGAATTGATCACATGCATGGCCAACGATTTTCGATGTTGCCGGAATCGGGTCGCGCAAGTCGGCTTGCACGCTGGTCGCGGTGCCGCTCGCGGCTCGAATCTGCTCGACAGTTTCCTCGGCCGCCTCAGTAGAGGATCCATAATGAACGCAAACTTTCATTCCGCGCGCTGCCAGCCCGAGAGCCATCTCACGTCCCAACCGAACGGCCCCGCCGGTAACGATTGCGACTTTGTCTTGAAGGTCCACTGACAGATTCTCCTATCGTTTATGCTTCACCTGTCGCGTGTTTTTTGTCACGCTTCCGTGTACAGTTTCCGTCGAATCAGTTCCGATCATAAGACAGCCGCTTAATAACGTGAATCCACAATGACCGCTGAATCTGACATCCATGACGACAGTCCCGCAGAGGAAATCTTCGAAGTCGAATTTGACGACGACATTGAAGACGAGGATGTTGACGAGTCTGATCCGTTAGAACCCGCGACTGCCGCGATTACCGAGGCCGACTTGCCGACGGTTCTGGGGCAGCTCGAACGGCAGACCCAAGAAGTCCTCGATGAAGTCGCCAAGTGTTTCGTGGGCCAATCCGACACGGTCGAAGCCGCGATTTACGCATTGCTCTCACGCGGCCATTGTCTGATCGAAGGAGTTCCCGGACTCGGAAAAACGTTGCTCGTGCGGGCGCTGGCCCGCGTCATGGAATTATCGTTCAAACGGGTTCAGTTTACTCCCGACTTAATGCCGGCCGACATTACGGGGACCGACATCCTGCAAGAGAACGAGCATGGGCGTCGTGAATTTGAATTCGTGAAAGGCCCAATCTATACGCACATTCTGTTGGCCGACGAAATCAACCGGACGCCGCCAAAAACTCAGGCCGCCTTGCTGGAAGCCATGCAGGAACGCACGGTCACGGTTTCCGGACGGACGGACGAGTTGGAAGAGCCATTCCTTGTGCTGGCGACGCAGAATCCGATCGAGCAGGAAGGGACGTATCCGTTACCCGAAGCACAGTTGGACCGATTCCTATTCAAGATTCGCATCGGCTATCCGACGCTGGAAGAAGAACGCCAAATCATTTCTCAACATTCCTTCACACCGCTCGACCGGCTCCAATCCGTGTTGAAACGATCAGACATCATGGCTTATCGGGAGGCAGTCGCCCAAATTCCGGCTCCGCCAAATGTCATTGATTACGCGGCCCGCCTCGTCCGTGCCACTCGGCCTGACACGAACGACGGTGCTGCCTCGGTCGCACGTTGGATTCGATGGGGAGCCAGCCCGCGTGCCAGTTTGAATTTAATTCTGGCTGGCCGGGCACGCGCGGCGTGCCGCGGGCGATTTAACGTGGCATGTGAGGACGTCGCCGCGGTCGCTCCGTTGGTCTTACGGCATCGCATCATCCGCAGTTTTCACGCCGACGCCGAAGGGCAATCCGCCGACGACATCATCGCCCAAATATTGGACGAAGTGCCAGCCGATTTGCCGGTATGACGAAATCGTCATTGGACACTGGCGTCGAAGAATCCGCAAATCGGACCAATTCACGCTCGATTGCTTCACGAATCGGTTCGAAATTGCAACAATGGAAGAATGGAGTTCCAACCGGCAAGGATTGATCATCGCCGACTCGTCCTTTACCAATTCTACGATTTACGGTTGTGGTCGTTTAACGGTAAGCCGTCGTAGGCGACAGTGTAAGTTTCGCAAAACCGTCGCCTACGGCTTGCCGCTAAACTATGGGAAAGTGAACATTACGCAAAAACTGAAACTTGACAAAGCACTAGTCAGCGACAATGCCTTCCTCACAACCACAGCGAACTAGATCCCTCACTCAAACGAACCGAGGTCAAACCATGTTGCGACCATTGAATATTGCCGTTGTCGTTTTATTCGTCTGCTCGTTGCCGATCACGGCGCAGTCGGCCGATGTGGCCATCCCCGACAAGAACCTTGAAAAATTGATCCGCGAGATTCTTAAGAAGAAGCAAATCGAGAAAGAGAAAATCACCGACGAAGACTTGGCGAAGATTTTTTTCCTGAATGGCAACGGTCGCGGTATCGAAAACCTTTCGGGTTTGGAACACTGCCGCAACCTCGCCGATGTCAAGTTGGCGAAGAACAAAATCAAAGACCCCAAGCCTTTGGCGAGCTGCAAGAATATCCAAACACTGAATCTGGCGAACAATCAGATCGAAAGCATCGATTCGTTGGCAAGTTTGGTCAAGCTGCAATACCTGAAGCTGGATAACAACAAGATTAAGAAGATCGATGCCGTCGCCAAGTTTAAGAATCTCATGTGTTTGCTCCTTGACGGAAACCAGGTCGAATCGGTGGCGCCCGTCGCGGGGTTGCCAAAACTTCATGCGCTGTCCCTGAAGAAGAACAAAGTGAAGGACCTGAAACCGCTGAGCAAAGTCAAGTGGTTGTCGAGCCTCGACTTGGCGGAGAATCAAGTTCAAGACGTGAAACCGCTGGCAACGTTGACTGAGCTGCGATGGACGTTTCTGCAAAAGAACAAGATCAAGGATGTCGGACCATTGGCGGCCATGGCCAAAAAGGACGCGGAAGGCGACAAACGGTTTGCTCCGTTCTGGAACTTGTACCTTGGCGGCAATCCGTTAAACGATGCCTCGAAGAAACA
>CAUZVF010001002.1:0-3073 GCA_963582955.1 Planctomycetota bacterium | reverse complement strand
CGGTCAGAGCCGTGAAGCGGGCGATCTCGTTGTGTTGTTTGGGATTGGCTTCGACAAGGACAACGTCTCCCTTCTCGGCCTGAATCAGCAGCACGTCATCGACAAGCACTAATTGGCCGTATCCATATCGGCCGCGTTTCCACTGCGGCTTGGCCGTCTCGAGATCGAGACATGTGAGAATCCCCTCGTCGAGACCGTAAACATATCCATCTTTGACGACGGCATCGTTGAATTTCAGTTTTAGTCTGGTTGACGGCCACGGCGCGACGATCATGACATCCGCGCCGTCATTGGCGTCGGTCACATCGATCACAACGCTGCCTTTTCCGTAACCGCACCCAAAGAAGATACGTCCTTCACCGATTGCGATTGGCTGTGTGGCGATGATCTTGGGGCTGTTCGTCCACGGAAATTCCCAAATTTGATGTCCGTCGACGGGATCGTACGACGCCAGACCTTCTGCATCGAACAACAGCACCTGCCGCACGCCAGCAATCGTTTCGATTCGTGGAGCACTGTAACCGGCGGCACGATTTCCCGTCGTCCAAATCTTCTCGCCGGTCTTCCTGTGGTAAGCGATGACAGCAGTACCGTCGTCGGCATCAACGTGGCTACCCGGGCTGACGACAACGAAGTCGTCGTAAACCAATGGCGAACCAGCCATGGCCCAGTCCGGATTTGTCGCGTCCGCATCTTTCAGAACGTCCGTCGACCAGAGTTTTCGACCCGTTCGAGCGACCACGCAACTCAGAATACCCGTCGCACTCAGCGCGTAGACCCGTGAATCGTAAACCGTCGGAGTTGCCCGCGGCCCGGCGCCGCCCATTTCCTCGCTAAACCGGCCTTTCACGTAATGGGTCCAGACTTGCTCGCCCGATTCGAGATCGTAACAAACCAGAGCTTCCCGATCGCGACGTTGTTCCTGAGTGAACACAAACTCGCCCACGACTGAAAACGACGACCAACCCAACCCGACCGGATGTCGCCACAGTTCCTTGGGAGGCTTCGCATCCCAGTCACGCCGAATCTCCACGCCCCGGACGATGCCGTCGCGTTTCGCACCACGAAAGCCTGGCCAGTCATCCTTGGTGATCCGCAATTCGGCGATCAAATCGGCACCCAATGACTCGCTCGCCGGCTGATCGGTGGTGTCTTGTTCGTTCGAAACGTCAGCCGACTTCCAGTAGTTTTCAGCAACTTCCTCGCTTGAACGACTCCAACGAAACCGCAGCCGCGGCATCATGTCACCCTGATAGCCTGCGACTTTGACGGCCATCCCAAACAAACCCGCGCACACGGCAAACGCCGCGAGTCCCTTAATGCGTGTGCGCCACGTCACGCCGGAAAGAAACGTCCACCAAACCACCGACATGAACGCGGTGAACGACACAGTCCCCCAAGCGACCATGATTTGAGTCGTCCGGTCAGCCGAAAGAGCGAACCAGAATCCCGCATGCACGGCGATGCAACCGGTAAGAATTGCGAGTCCCAGCTTCCAGCGCAGTCGCGGCGTCGTACTCATCGGAAAATCCCAACATACCATTTCAAGGCGGACGCAAACGGTTCGACATCGGCTTCGATCAGCGCGATCAACGGAGCGTAAATAACTTCGAGCGATCCCTGAAATTGTTTGAATTCGAAGACTTGATGCAACCCAGCCATCGGCCCCACCGACAAAACGTAAACCGCGAGAAAGACAAAGAAACAGACAACCGACATCAGTACCCGTTGCCGACGTGTCGGTTTTTGGGCAGCGTCAGCCGGCTGCGGTTCTTGTTTCGCAATCGATGAGTCGTTTGCAACTTTGTCCATTCGTCCGAGCACGGCATCCCACGGTAATGTTGAGTTCGTATCCGTGCCACAGTAGAACAGGTTGCCGCGAGCCGAGTCAATTCGATTTCATACGTTTAACGGCGAGCCGCGGCCGACAGCGTTCCGTGATGTGAATCCGACTCCGCGTGGCTACGAGTTTTGGGACAGAGCCGAGTCTACGCTGTCGTCATCTCTTTCAGTCTGGCCGCGTGTCGCTTTCAGACTGCGCGTCGCTGTTTGACGCATCGGGAATTGCCTTGCGTTCGCGAAACAGAACGGCGAATCCCAGCAGGACGACGATCAAATACCAAACGGGCGTCATCCAAAACGCCTTCCAAGTCGCGAGCGAATCGTCTTTGGTGATCATTGGTGTGAAAACGCGATTCACGAAAATCTGCGAACTCAAAAAGAAGCCGATTCCTTGCGTGAACACGACCAGCAGGCCTTGAGCCTGCGCGCGAACGTCCTCGCGTACGTGGCCGTCGACGTAGAGGTATCCGGAGACGAACACAAAATCATAGCTGAAGCCATGCAAAATCACGGCGATGACCATCATGGTCAGCATCGTCGAACCGCTACTCGTCGCGGCGCTGGAAAGCAATACAAACCGGATAATCCAGGACGAGATCCCGACAAGCATCGTCCACTTGATGCCGAACTTGCGGATGAAGATCGGAAGAACCAATGCCAGGACGAAGAGTTCCGCCACCTGTCCCATGGTGAGAAAACCGCCCGACCGCTCGATCCCAAGTTCATTGATAAAGGAACTCCCCAGAGCCCAGTACGGCATCATGGCAACGCACGCCAGCAACGACGTAAACATGAAAACCGCGAACGGCAGCTTCTTGAAATAGGAAATCGTATCGGCGCCATAAAGTTCGCTGATCCGAATTGGCTTGCCTTTGGCCGGCGGTCGCGTGGCGGGGAGGAAAAAGCTGTGCAAGCTGACGACAAACGCCGCCGCGCCCGCCACGTAGAACTGTATCTCCGATTTCTCGGCTTGGAAGACAAAACTCACGACCAGACCGGCGACGATCCAGCCCAGCGTCGCGAACACGCGAACGATCGGGTAGTCCTTTTGCGAGTTGGCGAGATGCTTCAGGCAGATCGTGTTGGAAAGCCCAAGCGTCGGCATGAAGCAAAGCGTGTGCGCCAGCAGCAGGCCGATGAAGATCGTCCCCGACTCGGGCGTGGCGAACATTGGAGCCACACAGATGAACAGACCGCTCAGAAACAAAAGGATGCCTTGCAGTTTCTCGGC
>CAUZVF010001001.1:0-3078 GCA_963582955.1 Planctomycetota bacterium | reverse complement strand
CCATAAACAACTGACCTACGGCTATTCCGGCCGAGACTTCCGTTTGACCGACGTGCATGGCGATGTCGTGCACGATATTCTCGTATAAGTCACTACTTACCTCGTTTAACGGCAAGCCGAAGGCGACTGCGTTTTGTAGCCTACATCGGATTCCAAACACGCAGTCGCCTTCGGCTTGCCGTTAAACGAATAGTAATAAATCGGGAATTAGTTTTTTCCAGTTTCTTACCACATTCGAAAATCGACGATGTCCGATCGCTTAGAGAGACAACATACATTGCCGTTTAGTGCTTATGCATTTTCGGCGCTCGTGTTGATTTCAGTCTTTGTCCCGGACAACGCAAGCGGTTTGCGCGCGCAAGAGAAAAAAGAACCGGCCGAAAAACCTCTCGTCTTCGAAACTGATGTGTTGCCGATTCTGAAGGCTCGGTGTTTGGGATGTCATTCGGGAAAGCAGCCGAAGGCGGGACTCGATTTGAGCCGTCGAACCGCGATCGTCAAAGGCGGAGAATCCGGCCCGGCCATTCGAATCGCGGCGGCGGAAACGAGTTTGTTGTGGGAGATGATTTCTTCCGGGAAGATGCCCCTCAAAGGCAAGCCGCTGTCGAAGAAAGAAAAAGGCGTCATCCGAGAGTGGATCAACGCCGGCGCGAAAGCGAATTCCGCGGATGCGGGCTCTGATTCGTTGCACGACAATGACGAATTTACCAATGAAGATCGCGACCATTGGTCGTTCAAAACTCCCGTGCGTGCACCGATTCCCAAGGTCACGCGCGTTGATCGAGTGCGTAACGCGATCGATGCGTTTGTGCTGAAACGATTGGAAGCCGAAGTACTTACTCTCTCGCCGGAAACCGGACGCCTCGTTCTGTTGCGGCGTGCTTACTTTGGCCTAATCGGATTGCCGCCGACGCCGGAAGAAGTTGACGAGTTTCTTTCGGACGGGCGACCGGACGCCTATGAACGGCTAATCGATCGCTTGTTGGCAAGCCCTCATTACGGCGAGCGTTGGGGCCGGCATTGGTTGGATGTCGCCGGATACGCCGACACCGCCGGAGTGCTCGGTTCCGAACAACCGCGCGTGCACATTTATCGGTATCGCGATTACGTCGTCCGTGCGTTGAACAACGACAAGCCGTACGACCGATTCCTGCAGGAACAAATCGCGGGTGACGAATTACACGATTACTGGGCCGAATTTGAAACGAACGACCAATTGTCCGACGACGTGATCGAGGGATTGATTGCGACGGGCTTTCTGAGATGTGCGCCGGATGCCAGCCGGCCCGATTTTAACACAATCAAGAATGTCGAAGCTCTGTACTATTACCCGACCATCGACCGAACGTTGCAAATCGTCACGTCGGCAACCTTGGGAATCACGTTACAGTGTGCAAAATGCCATAGTCACAAGTTTGATCCTATTCCGCAGCGAGAATACTACCGAGTGCAGTCGATTTTGATGACAGCCTATCGCCCCGACAACTGGGTCCCATTTGCTGACCGCTTGCTGCACGAATCGACGAAGTCACAACAGGCAGCCGCCAAGAAACACAACGACCAATTGGATGCCGAATCGGCTGCGTTGAAGAAAGACTTTCAAAACGTCACCGAAAAATTCGCCGATCAATTGTTCGTGCGCCGCTTATCGGAAATTCCGGCGGACGTGCGCGGGCTCGTCGACAAGGCGTTTAAGGCAAAGGAAGAAAACCTCTCGACCGAGCAAAAACAACTCGTCAAGAAATTTGAAAAGCGGCTGCGTCCAATCGGTGACGAACAAACAAAGGCACTCACCGAAACGTTCGAGGATTACAAGAAATCCAAACAGAAACTCGATTCCGAAGTGCGGTCGCGTGAATCCAGAAAACGTCATTTTCCCTCAATTTTCGCGCTGTACGATTTGCCGGGGGAGGCGAAGTCGCCGCTGCTGATTCGCGGCGATGCGTTGACTCCGGGCCCATTGGTCAAACCGGGAGTGTTGACGGCATTGCAAGTCGAAAAGCCGTTTGCGTGGCGTCAGCGTACGCCAGAAGAAGGCCGAACCAGTGGCCGCCGGTTGGCGTTCGCTCGCTGGATGACTCAGCCCAGTCACCCATTGACGCCACGTGTGATGGTCAACCGTATCTGGATGCACCACTTCGGCAAAGGATTGGTGATGACGCCCGAGGATTTTGGCAAAGCCGGCTCGATGCCCAGCCATCCGAAGTTGCTGGATTGGCTGGCACGGGAATTCGTTGAATCGGGCTGGAGTATCAAGCACATGCATCGGTTGATCATGACTTCGAGCACGTTTCGGCAAAGTTCGCGAATCGGATCGGGCTTACACAGGGATGGCGATGCTCCTGCTGAGCCGAAAACACCGCGTGCGGCTCGGCGGGAGCCTCGCCCTCCCGATGATCGTTCCATGCGAGCGGTCGAAGTCGATCCCGCCAACCGATTATTGTGGCGGCAACGGTTGCAGCGTCTGGAAGCCGAACCGATCCGCGATTCGATCATGTACGTCGCCGGTAGCTTAGACGATCAGATGTACGGCCGCCCGACTTCAATGGCGCGCAACAACGCGACGGGAGAAGTCACAACAGCCGACGGCCAAAACGGCCGGCGACGCTCAATCTATTTGCAGGTCACGCGGCGGAATCCGCTGACGATGCTGGAACTCTTCGACCAGCCGGTGATGGAAACTAACTGCACGCAGCGCAGCCGCTCGACGGTTTCGCTGCAAGCATTGGCGATGATGAACAACGAATTCCTGATCAATGCCGCGGAAGCCTGTGTGGAAGGTGTGATGGCACAGTCTGCCGACGATCCGATTGGCCGTGCCGTCATGTTGATTTTCTCGCGACCGGTTACAGAAGCGGAACGGCAGCAACTGGCCGAATTTGTTGAGCAGCAGACGGTGCGATATCTGGCAACGAACGAGGCGACAGAATCGGGTTCGCCGGTCGATATGAGAAATAGCAATGCTCGACGGCGTGCCGTCGCCGATTTATGTCAAATGCTTTTGAGCGCCAACGAGTTTGTGTATGTGGATTGAAACCCCACCGACCCCGCGTCGGTGGGATCGTGACTTAAGTGCTA
>CAUZVF010001000.1:0-3084 GCA_963582955.1 Planctomycetota bacterium | reverse complement strand
GCCGGGAGGCAACAACGGGCTGTCGATTCGTTATCCCGGCGAGGGGCAGCCACATCTGGCGGGGCTTGAGCTGCAGGTGATCGATTCAGAGCATCCGAAGTACGCCGAACTCGATCCGCGGCAGTATCACGGTTCGGTGTACGGCCTGGTGCCGGCTCATCGAGGCTACCTGCGTCCGACGGGCAAATGGAATTTCCAGCAAGTGACCATGCGAGGCTCGAACATCAAGGTCGAACTGAACGGCTTCACGATTCTCGACGCCGATCTCAGCAAGGTCACCGAATCGAAGGACGGTGAGTTGCCAGCAGGCGTCAAACGCAAGAGCGGCCATTTTGGTTTCGCGGGACACAACGACCCGGTCGCGTTCCGCAACGTTTCAATCCGTGAACTACCGGGCGAACCAGCCGTGCCGCCGTCGCGGGACATCGCGATCAGCCCGACGAACGGGCCGATCAAGCTGTTCAACGGCAGAAACCTAGAAGGTTTTTATACCTGGATTCGGGACCAGAAGTATTCCGACTCGAAAAAGGTATTCACTGTCAAGGACGGCATGATCCACGTTTCTGGTGACGGCTACGGCGGGCTGATCACGCGCAAGTCGTACCGCGACTATCACCTGATCATCGAATTCAAGTGGGGCGAAAAGACATGGGGCAGCCGTGTCGACCGGACGCGGGATTCCGGCATCCTGCTGCACTGCTGGGGACCGAACGGCGGTTACGGCAACACGTGGATGGCGTCGATCGAGGCTCAGATCATCGAAGGCGGCGTCGGCGATATTCTCGTATTGACCGGATCCGATCCCGAAACCGGACAAGTCCTGCCAACCTCGTTGACGGCCGAGATTACGAAAGACCGAGACGGCGAAAAGGTTTGGAAGAAGGGCGGCGAGCGCGTGACGATCTCACGCGGACGCATCAACTGGTTTGGCCGCGACCCCGACTGGGCCGACAAGATCGGCTTCCGCGGCAAAGACGATGTCGAGAGCCCGTTCGGTCAGTGGACTCGGATGGAAGTCATCGCCGACGGTGGCCATCTTCTGTACAAAGTCAACGGCGTGACGGTGAATGAAGCTTTCGAAGCCAAACCCGATTTCGGCAAGCTGTTGTTGCAGACCGAACAAGCCGAAATGTTCGTCCGCCGCTATGAACTCTGGCCAATCGGGAAGGCGCCCAAGGAATAGAATTCGTTTCAAAACTTCTCGATGTTTCGGCTCGGTGGCAACCTCGCCTTCCCGGTTTTGAGACCACCGCTCGTCATTGGAAACGAACTTCGGAGTAAAAATAATGAGATCGTCTTTTCTGGCCATCCTATTCGTTGTCGTGCTCTTCGGCGGATTCTCGTCTTCGTCACGTGGCGGATCGGGCAATCAGCCAAACGTCGTGGTGATCATGACCGACAACCACGGTGCGTGGACGTTGGGCTGTTACGGCAACCGTGACATCCGCACGCCGAATATCGACCGGATGGCCAGTCAAGGCACGTTGTTCACTCGCGCGTTCGCGTCGAACCCGGTTTGCTCGCCGACGCGGGCAACGTTTCTGACGGGGCTCGTTCCGTCGCAGCACGGCGTGCATTGTTTTCTGTTCGGCGGACGACTGCAAATTGGTCCGGAAGCACGTTGTACCCTCGATCAATTGACTTCGTTGCCGGAAGTGCTGCGCGACGAGGGTTATTCTTGCGGGTTGGTTGGCAAGTGGCATCTGGGCGACAACTTGCATCCGCAGGAAGGATTTGATGATTATTGGATCACCATGCCGCACGGCGGGACGAGTACGTTCTACAATGCGCAAATCATCGAGGACGGCAAGCTCCGAAAAGAACCACAATACCTGACGGATTTCTGGACCGGCCACGCGGTGAAGTTCATCGAGCAGAGTGCCACGAAGGACAAGCCGTTCTTTCTGTTCCTGTCGTACAACGGGCCGTACGCGCTCAGCCGGTTGTTGCTGCGTGAAGGCCGCAATCGTCACGCCGCTTTCTACGCCGGCAAGCAATTGCCGTCGTTTCCGAGCGAGCCGACGCATCCGTGGCAATTCAGCAACCGCGACTACCACAACAATCCAATATCGAACCGCCGCGTGGCAACCGAAGTCAGCGGCGTGGACGACGGCGTTGGCACCGTGCTGGAAACCTTGAAGAAGAACGGCTTGGATGAAAACACAATCGTTATTTTCCTGGCCGATCAAGGTTGGGTCGGCGGGCACGGCGGGTTCTACGGCATGGGCGATCACACGCGGCCACTGACGGCTCGCGACGGCATGATGCGGATTCCAATGATCTGGCGGCAGCCCGGAAAGATCACTGCCGGCGCGACGTCCGACCGATTGGTGGCGAACTATGATGTCATGCCGACGCTGCTGAGTCATCTCGGCCTCGGCGACAAGATGCCGAACGAGCCGAAATCACCGGGCAGTGATTTTTCAGACACGCTTCACAGCGGGAGTCGTGGGGCTTCGGGACTGAACTCGAACGAGTCCAGCCACGAAACACACGACGCTGTCTTCTACGAATTCGAGAATCTGCGTTGCATTCGCACGGATCGTTGGAAGTACGTTCATCGGCATCCGAACGGACCTCACGAACTTTACGATCTGGAAAACGACCCCAATGAATTCAACAACCTCGTCACGAATCCAGCGCACGCGCCCACACGCGACACGCTGAAGAAACAACTCGACGCCTTCTACGACAAATATGCCCAGGCAAAGTACGACATGTGGCGCGGTGGCGGATCGCAAACGCGGACGTTCGTCGGTATCGACGAAGAGTTGGCACAGCTCGATTCCGTTGAACCGCCACCACTCTCGAATGACTTCACTCCGCAGCAGATCCACGTGCCGGCAGGATTCACGGCCAAACTAGCCGCCGGCCCGCCGCTGGTCGAGCATCCAACGTTTGCCACGTTCGACGATCGCGGACGATTGTTCGTGTGCGAAAACGCGGGCGTAAACATGAGCGCGAAAGAACTGGAAGAGAAGCGGCCAAACTCAATCCGGCTGCTGGAAGACACGGACAACGATGGGCAGTTCGACAAGAGCACGGTGTTCGCCGACAAGATGACATTTCCCATGGGCGGAGCGT
>CAUZVF010000999.1:0-3086 GCA_963582955.1 Planctomycetota bacterium | reverse complement strand
GCAGTTTCGCCCGCTCTTCGCTGTGTTCGTGCAGCGCGCCGTGGTCGATCAGCTCTTCCAGTTCGCGGGAATAGTGCTCGAACATGAACGCCTTGTTGACAAAGTCCTGTTCCCGGCTGTCCCAGGCGATCTTTTTCAGTGCGGGATACCGCCGCTCGCGAATCGTTAGCGCCTGGGCGGCCACCTTGCGATCCATACTGGACACCGCCAGTGCGATCGTATCCATACCTTCAACCAGCTCGGCATACGCCAGCACGTGCTTTGACTCGAGCGCGGCATCGTTGCCTGCCGCTGGGATCACGGCCGAGCTGTCGAGTTTAACCCGCCGCGCGGCGGGAACGTCGTCGTACTGCAGCACGGCCGGAATGGCGATCGCATCCGCGGCGGCGACCGTCTTGGTTCTTTGCAGCAGCTTCAGCAGCACGACCCGCTCGTCGCCGCCCGCCATGTCACCAAGTCGGATTTCGCGTTCGTTCTTCGGCATTTCGGGTGTCGAGACGACTTCCCAGCCGAACGTGTCCGTGAGTTCAATACCTGGCGGCAGTTGCAGCTTCACGCGCGCGTTCTGCACGACCGACTGCAGCAGGGCTCCGAGTTCCCGCTCAAATGTCGCCGGCAGTTTTTCGGCGTTCGCCACATAGTGGTATCGCCCGCCACCCGCCTTCGCCATGCGACTCAAGAGGTCCTCGTTGTACTCGAGACCCAGGCCGACCGTGCTGACCGTAATGCCATCCTGCGTGCAGCGCCGCACGAGGTCGACCAGTGGATCGACGCCTGTCACTCCGCGGTTCGCCAGTCCGTCGGTCAATAGGATGACGTGATGCAGGCCCGGTTTGGCGAGCCCCTTGCGGACCTCGGCGCAGCCTTCCAGCAGCCCGCCGCTGATGTTGGTGTAGCCTTCGGCGTGAAGTTCGTCGATGCGGTGATGCAGGTACTCCCGATTGACGACCGGGTGCATCGGGACCAGCGTCCGCACCTCGTGGTTATAGGCAACCATCGCCACGAAGTCGCTACGTGTGAGATTGTCGGCAACGAGGTGACCGGCCTTCCGCAGATAATCGATCTTGCCCTCTTCCTTCATCGAACCGGATCGGTCAAACACCAAGGACAAAGTCATCGGCTGCCGCTCTGTCTCGACCTTGGCGGCCCTGATCCGGAGCCGCACGTAGAACTCGTCGCCCTTCGGTCCGCGTCGAGCCACACTGCTCTGCACATTGAGCTTCACCAGCGGCGCTGGCTGATCTTTGTCGGCGCCGTGGTCTGCCTGGACGATCTGACTTTGACTAGCCATGAATGCCAGTGCCATGCAGGTCAGTCGAGTTGCCCGCGGAAGAGTTGCCGTTCGAGTCGTTAATTTCATTGCTTCGCTCCTGGTATCGCCGTCTGATTTTGGTCGGGTTGCCGTGAAGTGCCTGCCGGCTCTGCTGCATCAATCAGGCTGCCTGCATTCTACGTATGCGTTCCTGACGAAATCCAGATCCAAACATCGCGTCGGCCAATAAAGCGAAACAGCCCGCCCAGATGGGACGGACTGTTCGTACGTGTCAGATCAGCGGCTGAAGAACAGTGAGAAGCCACGGCTCCGGATGCTGATTCCTCTTGGCGTCAAAGTGACGCCGCGGCGGCTGCGGGTGGACCGGTAACTGCGATGTGTCGCCCGATGATCGATCCGGTCGTGCACTGTCTCATGTTCGAGGTTGTCGTGGACCAGCGAGTGCTGCAAGCGGGAAACTCCCGACCGATGCACATCACGGTGGATGAGCTCCCGATGTCCGGACCGATGTTCCAGTACGTCATGTGTAGACTGATGCTGCAGGCTGCGATGGACGCGATAATGCTGAAACGGTGTGATCAGCGAACGGTGAGCGGATCGATGATCCAGCACGCGGTGAGAGTCACGATGCTCCAGATCATCGTGCAGCCGGCCATGAATCCGGTCCGAAGCTGACGCGGAACTGGTAACCAGAGCCAAGGCTCCGACGGCGGTCAATGCGAGTGCAAATCGTTTCATCACTTTCTCCTTGTGATTGCCGTGAACAGGGCCGTTGTTAACGGATACGGAGAAAGGCACGATGTGTGCCGTTAAAATAATTTGTGGCTTAACCTCTTAAATTACAATGGGTTAGGACAGAAACTCAATGAGCTGATTCGATTAAAACTGTCGTCAGTCTTGCAATTTCCTGACATCAGAACGATGGCGCATTGCAGCAGTCTCCCTGCGGTGCATGTCTCGGCGGAAAAGAACCCCCGCTTATTTGCCAGGGAAAATCCAACAATGAACTGCTCCATTCGGGTGAGTTGTCGGTTACGACTCGTTTCACAGTGAGGGCAACCGCTGATAGAATCGCGGAGCAGCAGTCCGGCTAATCAGAAGTCGGACGCCGGTCAGAGAATCCCGGAACTCTCTGACTTCGCGGCTGAGAAAAGTATGCGAATCCAGGAGCAACACGAATGAGACGTCAGACATGTAGCCTTACGATATTGATAATCAGCATTTTCGCCGTTCCGTTACGATCGGCGGAACCGGACAAGCTGATCGAGACGATTAACGCCGTCGACAGCGAAGGCAAAGGCAATGCCGAAGCTGCCGCGGCGGTTCGGGAATTGACGAAATCAGGTTCGGACGTGTTGCCCAACATTCTCGAAGCATTTGGCGGCGCGAATCCATTAGCCATGAACTGGTTACGGGCCGCGTTCGAAACGATTGCGGAACGAGAAGCGCGAACGGGCAAATCACTGCCGGGCCAGAAATTCGAAAAGTTCGTGCGCGATCGCAAGCACAATCCGCGAGCCCGAAGTTTGGCATTCGAATGGCTGAAGCGAGTCGACAAGACAGCTCACGCGAGATTGGTTCCCGGAATGATCGACGATCCCAGTGCCGAATTGCGGCGTGAAGCGGTCGCATTTCTAATCAAACGGGCAAATTTCCAAAAGGACACAAATGCAGAAAGAGCCACCGCTACCTTCAAAAAAGCATTGATCGGAGCGACCGACGACGATCAAGTCAAAGCCATTGTCAAGCCGTTGAAGGAACTCGGTGTCGAGATCGATCTACAACGGCATTTCGGACTTCTGACTCAATGGCA
>CAUZVF010000998.1:0-3086 GCA_963582955.1 Planctomycetota bacterium | reverse complement strand
AGCACGAGTTATTTCCCCAGTATCGCGACGCACTGGCCGAACTTTGCGAACCTGGGATCGCGCTGGCCGATATGACTTCGCTCTGGACTGAATTCTTGAAGCGGAAACAGGACTGGGATTTGACTGGCAACGGCGTCAACCATCCCAACGATTTTGGCCACCGCGTCTATGCTCAAGTGTTGTCGACATTGCTTGTTCCGGGACGAGAAAGGAGCGCGGTCAATGCGCAGCGTTAAGCTTCTGTTGCTGATCGGTATGGTCTTGCTTGCTCTTGCAGAGGTCGGTGCCGCGCAAGTGACGATAACCGGTGGTGGTGAGTACAAGGATCGCAAGGGTATCCACGTTCGTGCCTACTCCACGTTCCCGCCTCTTGTACGGCTCGCGGAGGGAAGTCTGCTCTGCTACGACATGGCCTCTCAGGACGGCGGACGGACTTGGCGCCGGTATCAGGACTTCGGTTTTCCGCTGTCGGATGCCACTCGGCCTTGTCGCGGGTCGATCACGACGTTGAAGGATGGCGAAGTGCTACTGGTGGGGCGCTACACGCGAAAACATGAGCGTGATGCCGACGTCTACGTTGCGGAAATCTATCGATCGCGCAATCACTTCGCGGGCTACACGGGGCCGAAACGTGCGCTGATTCACATCCCGAACGTGGTGTCAGGGACTGACGAGTATGGGATGCCAGTCTCGGGGCCGTTCTTCGAGCAGTCCATCGTCGAACTCCCCGGCGGCGATTTGCTGGCATGCATGTGGGGCTGGTTTGAGAGTGACCAAACTCGTTCCGGCTATCCAGATCGCTGGGAAAAGTGGCGACTCAGGAAGTCCCGCACCCTGCTTGTTCGATCCGAGGACCGAGGTGAGACGTGGCATTATCTGGCGACGATCGCCGTCGATCCCGCTGCGGGCCCCGAAGGTTTCCGCTTGCCGAGCCTCGGCCTCTTGCCCGACGGCGAACTTCTGTGTTTGATGCGCAACGGTGACGGTGCGAAGCCGTTGTGGCTGAGCCGGTCGCGTGGGAACTTTAAGCAATGGGAGAAGCCAAAGAAGATCGATGCCCCGGCCCTTTACGGTCAGTTGTTGGTTCTTTCCGACGGTAAACTTCTGCTGGCTTACGGGAAGCCACTGTACGTCATGGCCAGCAGCGACGGCGGTAGGACCTGGGACAGCAAGCGCAAGATGGGCATCGGAACAAGAACGGGTCAAGCGTTTACCGGCCGGGTCACACTCGTCGAGGTATCGCCCGGCCAAGTCGTGTGCGTCTATAACGACGTGCTCGACCTGCACGCGCGCGTGCTTACCATCACCTCAGAGTAATCGGCAGGAGATTCAGATTTTGCTATCCCACCACACCCAACCACGATTCCTGAGACTCGCGGCATCACTGTTACTCGCGGCATCACTCTCGACGTGGTCTGCTGCCAACGGGGAAGAGGAGTCTGACCATCCGAGAATCAAAGTGACGGTCGGCTCGTCCGTACTGGTCTCGGCACGGTTCGACTCGGTTGTCCACAAACTGGCCGATGGTTCTCTGTTCGTACAGGCGAATCGCTCCACCGACGGCGGCAAGACATGGACCAACTCACCGGCTCCTGTCCGTGCTGGCTTTCACGACAGGTGGCGTCAAAGCGCGGGTCGCGTGCTCCGCGACGGAACATTCATCGGCTTGGGATCCAGGCCCGAGTTCACGCGACTCGATCAACGCATTCTCAAGGTTTACCGATCGAAGGACAACCTGCAGACCGTTGTTGGCCCGACGGACGCCGTGCTCGACATCCCGCTGGGGACCGGCGGGCGTTCCGAGACCGGTGAGTACACCGGTGCTGCGGTTGTTGAACACAGCTTGATCGAAAGGCAAGACGGCACACTAATCGCCTGTGCGTACGGCTGGTGGAAGGGCGACGAGGAGTATTCCATGCTCGAAAAGTACGTACCCGAGATGAATATGTACAAGACCCGCGTGTGGGTCATCTCTTCGCAGGACCGTGGCAGGACCTGGCAAACGCTGGGCACTCCAGGGTACTGGCCGGAGCTAGGACCGGAAGGCATGGGCGAGCCCGGCATGACGGAATTGGCGAACGGCGACCTGCTGATGGTGCTCCGCAATGGCGAGTGGGGCGAGCCTGTGTTTCAGACACGATCCAACGATGGCGGCAGGACGTGGAGCAAACCCGAAAAGCTTCCAGCAACGGGTGTCTGGCCCACCCCGTGCTTGATGTCCAACGGCATGTTGGTACTCGCAGTCGGGCGAGGACGACCACCGAACTATTATCTGTGGTGCTGTCCCGATGGAAGGGGAGAGACGTGGCAGTCGCGGACGCTGGTCGCCAAAGGAGGCAAGGGTTATGCGTCCGTCGTCGAAGTCGCACCAGGTCAGTTGGTGTACAGCGGCTACAACAAGGTAAAACGCGCGTTACAAATCTGGCAGATCAAAGTCAAGGGAACGGAAAAGTAGGGGAGGACGGGGAGGACACCACCCGTGAGATATCAACGCAAGCGTGGGCCTGGTAACCTACCTCATGTCTTGCTCTCGGTAATCGCACGCGCGATGCGTCAGTTCCCGGCTCCATCGCGGCGCAGTCAGCAACCGGGCTCTTGCTATTGTCGCACGAAACGGTCAAGTCTCGCTGAACAACCTGACAATCAATCAACTCCCATGAAACACACCCGCACCTTCCTCAATGTCCTGCTGTTGACGCCGCTGGCCGCGATGGAGTGTCCCCTGGTTCCCTCATTCTACTTTTGTTAGAAATGTAGCATGTCCAGCATGTCCCCTTATTCCAGCCCGGCTTCTGGATGCCGCCCGTGCTTCACAGCGAGTGAACCTCAACCATGCGAGCGATCCTGACTCTCTTCTGTCTGATCGGCACCGCGCTGAACGGGCCGGCAATCCAACCGGCAATCGGTCAGGACGGGAAGTCGCCGAAACCCGAAGTGCTCGATCTGCTGCTGAAGGAAACGCCCAAACCGGACTACGACGCACCTGTGCCGGATCAGATTTCAGGACGCGTTGTGCTGCATGCCGGCCGAGAGACGTCGGGAGTCACGGGCGTATCGGTCACGGACGGCTACTCGGTCATCAAGAC
>CAUZVF010000997.1:0-3089 GCA_963582955.1 Planctomycetota bacterium | reverse complement strand
CCAGCCGGTTGACCTTTTCCGCCTGCGTGATCTCACCGGTCTCGGTTCGCACGACCAGCCCCAGATTTTCGATCTGTACCGGTTTCGTCACTTGCAATATCGCGGCAGGGTCGATACCCGCTTGATGGCTGCGAATCTGTTGCACGGACTGATTCAGAACTGTCCTGAGCCAGTTATGAAGATCTCGAAAAGTTGGGCTGTTGGAGTGATAGGCGATTCGGGCGCTGTCGCCCGTGGCGCCGGGTTTGAGGACGTCAGGTCCCACCTCGACAAATGCAAACAATTCTTGTTTCCGGACGCGTTCGGAAAGCTGCAATGTCGATTCAGGCGGCACCCCCAACTGCTTAACGTCGACCAGTTCGACCACAAACTTCGGTTTGACCTGTTCGCCTTTTTCGGCTTCGTCTCCGTACACTCCAGTCGCGTTGTAGGCGTTTGCGGCCTGTTGCACGGCGTCGGCCAATTGTCCCGTTGGATCGAGGATTGCGACTTTGCGATCGCGGATGTCTACTTTGTCCTTCAGAACGATCTGCACAACAATGCTGCCGCCCATCAGAATCGGCATTGCCAACAACGTGATTACAAATGACTTGCTTTTGACAGCCGCCTGATATTCTCGAACGGCAATGACCCAGGTTTTTCGCATATCTCGCTTCCGACGTCGGTGTGAAACTGTCGAGTTCAATCTACTGCTTCGGAATCTGGTCCGGCGATCCGCATGAAGATGTCGCGTAGCGTGGGCCGAACCAGTTCAAAGTGCCGAACCCGGCCCAGTGACATCAATTCTGTTAACACTTGCTGGGTATCCGCATCTTTGCCGATTCGCAATTCCTGCGATCTCCCAAAGTCGTTGACTTGCTGGACTCCGGTAAGTTGGCTGAATTCAGCGCCGTCGATATCGCCGTCCAGCTGTACGCGAAGCACGTCGCTTCCGTATTCGTCCTGAATCGACTCGAGCGTGCCATCGAGCACCTTTCGACCGCGAAATACCATGCAAATGAAGTCGCACATCTTTTCGGCCACTTCCATGTCGTGAGTTGAGAACAGGATCGTTGTTCCCTGTCGGCGCAATTCAATGACCGCGTCCTTCAAGAGATTGGCGTTGACGGGATCGAGGCCTGTGAAAGGTTCGTCGAGGATGAGGAGTTCCGGCCGCGCGACCACGGCCGCGATGAATTGCACTTTCTGCGACATGCCTTTCGACAAAGCGTCGACCGGCTTGTGTGCCCAGTCTGACAGACCCATTGTTTCGAGCCAATCCTGGACTCGGGCGCGGCTGTCGCGGCAGCCCTTGAGATCGGCAAAGAACACCAGCAGATCCCTGACTTTCATTTTCTTATACAGTCCGCGTTCTTCCGGTAAGTACCCGATGCGGTCGTTGGCCGCGGCAAAGTTTTCTTCCCTCAGAACGCGGATGTGGCCAGTGTCCGCGTGTAGGATTCGCATGATCATCCGCAATGTCGTCGTCTTGCCCGAGCCATTCGGACCAATGAATCCATAGATCGAACCGGCTGGAACCTGCAGCGTCAGCCCGTCCACCGCCGTATGATTGCCGAACGACTTTGTCACCTGCTGGATGTCGACCGCGTTCATGAAACGCTTTCTATGTCAGGGTCGTGGCGTCCCCTTTTCGGACGAATCTGTCACACAACGGCCGCCGACAGCTTTGGGATCATGGGAATTTTACCAACAACCGCAGTTTCTATTGTTGTCGATGACTTCCAACAATCCGAGCGCAACCAAGGGTTGAATGTTCTGAGCACCGAAAGCGCCGATCGGCGCCAAAAGTCCGAAGAAGCGTTCAGAACAAACACGCCTCGCGTGCGCAACATTCGTTGATTGATCTGGGCGACGAAAACGCCGACCGGCACCGAATGTCCAAAAAACCGTTCAGAACAAACACGCTTAGAAACTGTGCAAGAGTTATTTCCTCGTTTAACGGCAAGCCGAAGGCGACAATGTTTCGTGAATTGGATCGCATTCCGTACACGCCGTCGCCTTCGGCTTGCCGTTAAACGAAGCGAATTAAACCGGTAAGTTATTTCTGCACAGTTTCTTTGCGTGCGCAACCGATGGTTGATGGCTCTGAAACGCATCAGTGGCATGACCGTGCTGCTCTTTGGCAAAGTGCCGCTTACAATATGGGAATGTCATCAAGCAACAGAGAGCAGCCGTCAGTTTCGCAGAACGCCGGCCAGTTCGCCACGACCCGCTGGAGCATGGTGGTCGAAGCCGGTCGACGTTCGTCGCCCAAAGCGGCTCAGGCTCTGGCGACCCTGTGTGGCATCTATTGGTTTCCGCTCTACGCGTATGTGCGACGGCATGGTCATTCGGCCGACGACGCCCAGGATCTGACACAAGAGTTCTTCGTTCGCCTCTTAGACAAACAAACACTGCAGGTTGCCGACCGCGAGCGTGGTCGCTTTCGGTCGTTTCTGTTGACGTCAATGAAGAATTTCCTGGCAAAGGAGTGGCGTCGCGGCGCCACGCAGAAGCGAGGCGGCGGGCAATCGGTGATCTCGCTGGATTTTGACGACGGCGAGAACCGTTACCGGCTTGAGCCGTCGCATGACGCAACGCCCGAAAGAATCTTTGAACGTCAATGGGCGTTGACGCTGCTGGACCAGGCGCTGACAACGCTCCGCGCCGAGTTTGACGCGGCTGGAAAGATCGAATTCTTCGACGGCGTGAAGATGTTCGTCGGTGGGGAAAAGTCGACCGTTCCCTATCGTGAACTCGGCGATCAGCTCAAAATGAGTGAAGGAGCCGTCAAGGTGGCGATCCACCGCATGCGCCGACGATATCGAGCTCTCTTGCGAGAGGAAATCCAACAAACCATCGGCGCTGCGGAAGACGTCGACGAGGAACTCCGCCAGTTGTTCGACACGCTCGCTTCGTGATCGCGGAAAGTACATCTTTGGCTCGTCCGGGAATGGCGCGCGCCAGGAAGAGATGACTGTGAGGATCGTTACGCCAACGGCGTTGAACATCATAGCCCAGGGTAAGCGCAACGGCTCCGCCGTGAAGCGCCACCCTGGGTTGGCAGGCCCCATGAATCAATTACGCTGAAAGCGTTACACAACGACGGC
>CAUZVF010000996.1:0-3090 GCA_963582955.1 Planctomycetota bacterium | reverse complement strand
GCGCGTAGGCTTTCCCCAACCAAGCTGGGCCGGGAATCCGCGGCGCGTCGGAATTGAATCCGATCTGACCCATCTTCACGTAGGTCGGCATGCCGGTCGCGGGATGATTGGGGCCACGCACCCTTGCGGTGATCGATCCCAGCGATGGGCGGTTGGCATTGCCGGCATGGCCCGTGTTGACCCAGAACGCTCCCCGGTTATGGCTACTGGTGGGAACGGCAAACGACCGGACGAACGCCATCTTGTCGGCGTGTTTTGCGAGTCCCTCGAAGTTGCCTCCCAGCGTCACGCCGGGTAACACGGTCTTCACTTCTCCAGTCACGCTGCGAAACTCGGCCGGAGCAGTCATCTTGGGATCGAACGTCTCAATATGAGTGGGACCTCCGTTGAGCCAGAGCCACACGACGGATGTGTCATGTCCTCTCGATTTCGACTCACCGGCTGCCCGCTGTGCCAGCAGATTCGATAAAGTCAATCCCCCGAATCCCAGTCCGCCGACCTGCAGAAAGTTACGGCGGGAAACACCCGCACAGTTGCGTTGCTTTTGGCCGAATACGACTTTCAACATGGGTCGAACTCCGATTTCCGGTACTGGGATCGATTTTGATTGCCTCGCATCAATCTTGATGCATTTGTGTTATACCAATCTGTTTTAACGATCACAATGTGAGCTTTCTGCGGGACGGCGGTCGAACGAGTCCAACTCGTCCAACTCGAATAGTCATGGCGACATTTCATTTACTTGTGTCGTCAGTTGCCGATTGCCTTATGATAAGCACAATTCATTCATGGAATTCATCAATCGGAAAAAGACGAGACGCATCATGCCATATCGCGTTCAAGTGAATCTCCTTGCGATCGTCGGCGTCGGCGGATGCTTCCTGCTTGGTTCGGCAGCTGCCGATGATCGGGTCGATGAATCAAAGTCCATTCAAGTGCCCAAAGGATTTGTTGTCGAGAAGATTGCCGGTCCACCGCTTGTGAGTTATCCAATGCTCGGTGCCTTTGATGAATCCGGTCGCCTATTTGTTTGCGAGAGTGCTGGCAAAAATCTCGACGCCCAACAGTTGTTGAAAACGTTGCCGAATTCCGTTCGGATGTTGGAAGACACCGATGGAGACGGTCGATTCGACAAGAGCACGCTGTTTGCCGACAAGATGACGTTACCCACCGGAGCGGTTTGGCATGACGGAGCATTGTACGTCGCCAGTCCGCCGAGTATTTGGCGACTTGAAGACACCGACGGTGATGGCGTTGCGGATCGGCGCGACGAAATCATCACGGGTTTCAAGTTTCGTGGTCATGCGGGTGATGTCCATGGTCCAATTCTTGGAGCAGATGGCCGGCTGTATTTCACGGACGGCCACATGGGACACGAAATCCACGATCGAAATGGCAAATTGCTCAGTCAGGGCAGTTCCTCACGAGTTTTCTCGTCACGAGTTGACGGCAGCGATTTAGAGACCTTTTGCGGTGGCGGGATGGCTAATCCCACAGCCGTGACCTTCACGGAAGAAGGCGAGATATTCGCGGTCACGACTTTCTTCTACTACGGAGCGGACCGAATTCGTCGCGATGCCTCCTTTCATTGCGTATATGGAGGAGTCTATCCGCGTGATCGCCCATTTGTCCGAAAGGAATTGAAGTCGACCGGTCCCGTGTTGCCTCCGTTGACGCTCTATGGCATGAGCGCGCCTTCCAATGTGATGACATATCGAGGCAACGCACTCGGAGCGGACTACGCTGGCAACTTATTCATTTCGCACTTCAACACACGCAGCGTGGCTCGCGTGCGGCTTGAACGAGACGGTGCGACGTTTCGTGCCCAGGAAGTGACGTTTCTCAGCTCGACAAATCCGGATTTCCATCCGTGCGATGTGATCGAGGATGCAGACGGCAGTCTGCTTGTGGTCAATACGGGTGGCTGGTTCAAAATCGGCTGTCCCACCAGCAGTCTGCAACCACAAGCGTTGGGGGCGATTTATCGAATTCGACGAACAAGCCCAACGTCGGCAATTGATCCCTGGGGATTGAAGATCGCATGGAAAAACGCAACGCCCACCCAACTGGCTTCGTATCTCGACGACGGCCGATTCGCCATCCGCGATCGGGCGATCACAGTGCTCGCCAAGCGTGGAGGGCGGGGGCTAGCACCGCTCGCCGACACTCTGGCGGAAGGCTCCGTCCGCGCTAGACGCGGCGCGATCTGGACGCTCTCGCGCATCGGTTCCGCGACGGCTCTGAAAGGCATGCGATCGGCATTGAACGATGGTGATCTAAGTGTTCGATTGGTCGCGGCGACTTGCATTGCGCGGCATCGAGACGAAAAGGCAATGCCAAAACTAATCAACCTGGTCGAACAGGACGAACCGGCTGTCCGCCGACAAGCCGCAATGGCGTTGGGACGAATTGGCAATCCCGCGGCAGTGCCCGTTCTTCTGAAAGCACTTGCGAAAACTGAAGATCCCATGTTGTCGCATGCACTTATCTTCGCTCTCATCGAAATCAACAAGCCCGACGCGACACTTCCAGGATTGCAGGACCGATCGCCACGTGTGCGGCGTGGGGCACTTCTGGCGCTGGACCAAATGGAAAGCGGAAGGCTGACGCAAGACATGGTGGCTCCCCTGTTCGCCACCAATGACGTCGCACTGAAACTTGCGATCCTCGACATCGTCCAACGAAACAGTGATTGGGCGGAAATCGTCGCCGAGACGCTCGCGAAGTGGCTCGTCCAGTCCGAGCTTTTGAAGGAGCGTCAGAAGCTACTCAGGAAATCGCTAATGGCGTTACATGTCCAGCCATCCATCCAAACCGTCATTGCGCAGGCGCTAGCAAGATCAGACATTTCGGTCGACGCTCACGTGTTGTTATTAGATGTGATCGCACACAGTACCGAACGTAGAATTCCTCAAATCTGGCATCAACAACTTCTCGCCGGATTACAGTCACCAAAACAATCAGTTGTCGAAAGCGCAATTGCGGCGATGGCGGCCAAGGATGCCGGGCAATTCGATGAGGAACTCTCGACCTTCGCGCGGGATGCGACACGTCCCGCCGCCTTGCGCGTTAAGGCGGCCAGCGTGTTGG
>CAUZVF010000995.1:0-3098 GCA_963582955.1 Planctomycetota bacterium | reverse complement strand
TTTAGAGTCGACTTTAGAATCAATTGGTTTGTGATCCGGCCAGCAACGAAATGCCGATAACTGTGCCGATTTGGATGGCGCATCGGCAACGTACCCAAAACGGCGGAAATCTCGGAGAATTAAAAATGCGAACAATCATGCTTTTCGGAACGGCAATCGTTTTCTTATCGTTGGCACCGCAATTGAGTGCCGCCGAGCGGTCTGAGGCCGAAAAAAAGGCGATCGGCCAGATTCGCAAACTGGGTGGTGCGGTGCTGGAAGTCGCACAAGACGACGATCGCCTTGATGTCGCCTATCACTTGGCCGACGGAAAGGTCGGGGACAAGCACCTGGAACCAGTCAAGAGCCTGACCAAGATCTACTCGCTGAACCTTCGCGGCACGGAAATCACCGACGGTGGGCTAGCCAACATCGCTGGCCTCAAGAGCTTGGTCCGGCTGCATCTCGAAAAGACAAAAGTCACCGACGTGGGCCTCGCCCACTTGAAAGGGCTCGAAAACCTGGAATACCTTAATCTTTATGGAACGGCAATCACGGACGCTGGGCTTAAACAGCTTGTGGGACTCAAGAAGCTGAAGAAGGTTTACATTTGGCAGACCAAGGTGACGATTCCGGGTTCGAATGAATTGAAAAAGGCTATTCCTAAGTTGGAGGTGATTCCCGATCTGGAAGCCGAAAAGAAAAAGGCCGAAGTCGCCGCTAAGGAAGCTGTCGTCGCCGCCAAGGAAGCCGAGGTCGCTCAGAAGGCTGCGGCAGCAGTCCAAAAGACCGCCACCGACTCGCAGAACAAATCCAACGCGGCCAAAAAACAATCCGACGATCTAGCCAAGAAGGCCGCGGAAGCTAAGAAAACTGCCGAGGCCGCTCGCAAGGCAGCCGAAGCAGCCACGAAAGCCGCCGCGGATGCCAAGACCAAAGCCGACGCCGCCAAGAAACAGGCTGACGATCAAAAGAAAAAGGCTGACGAAGCCAAGAAGAAAGCCGACGACGCCAAAAAGAAAGCCGAAGACGCTAAGAAACGCGCCGAACTTTACAAAAGCGCGGCGACGTAATTCTTCATCGTCAACAGTGGCAACAAGTTCAGCCCGGTTGTTTTCGGACATCCGGGCTGATTTTCTCTGAGAGGATGCCTTATGAAATTGCCTGCCGGCCTGCTGGCTTATGTCCTTCTTGTCAGCGTTTCTTTTCGAGTTGGTTTCGCCAACGACTCCGTGACCGTCACGGGAGAAATCCTCGACGCCGAATCGTACTCATTGTTGCCCGCTCGGCTTTACATCCAGTCGGCCGACGGCAAATGGTTTTGGGCACGCAGCACGTCGCGGTTGAAATCGGCTGTCGAATACCGCAAACAGCGGTCGGCCACCAGCGTTGAGATGCACACCACGTTGCCGGCTCATCCGTTTGAAGTTGACTTGCCGCCGGGCCAATACACGCTGACCGTGGAACGCGGCAAAGAGTATTTTCCCGTCATTCGGACGATTCAAGTCGGAAACCGGCCAATGTCCGTGACATTCAAAATGCGCCGCTGGATCCACGCCGCCGCACGTGGTTGGTATTCCGGAGACACGCACGTCCACAGAACGCTGGCAGAATTACCGAACATCGTTCTCGCCGAGGACTTAAACGTCGCACTTCCGTTAACCAATTGGGTCACAACCGCGTACACTCCGCCAGGACGTGGCAACAAGAACCGAAATGCAAAAGTAGAACCGAAACTGATCGAGGCCGACGAGACTCACGTGATCTACCCCGTCAATACGGAATACGAAATATTCAGCGTCAACGGGAAACGGCACACGCTGGGTGCCATTTTTGTCCTCAATCACAAAACTCAACTGACGCCCGGAGTCCCACCCGTCGGACCGGTTGCCAAAGAGGCACGGCGGCACGGCGGCAAGGCGGGCTCCTCGATCTCGACAAGCATTCCTGGCCGTGGTCATTGATGCTGATACCGGTGATGGACGTTGATCTCTTCGAGTTGTCGAACAACCACGTTTGGCGCACGGAATTCGCGTTCAAATCCTGGACGATCGATACGAACCCCGAGTTTCTCGGTGTCGAAACCACGAAAGACGGATGGACCGAACAAGGTTGGATCGATTTCGGGTTTGGTACTTACTACTCGCTATTGAATTGCGGTTTCCAAATCCGGCCAACGGCGGGAACGGCGTCGGGAGTGCATCCCGTGCCACTAGGATTTGGTAGGGTCTACGTTTATCTGAAGGACGGGTTCAAGTATTCCGACTGGATCGAAGGCCTGGATGCCGGGCGAAGTTTCGTGACAACGGGCCCAATGCTATTTGCAAAATTCAACGGGCAAAATCCGGGACACGTCTTCCAAGCGGATGGCTCGAACAACGGAAAGTGCCACATTGCCGGAAACGTTCAAAGCTTGCACCCGTTGACGAAAATCGAAGTCATCGTCAACGGCGACGTCCAAGAGTCGATCAATCCCGAGAATACGCGGGCCGATTCGGGAAGTTACGAATCCCGGTTCGACACCAACGTGACGATCGACGGCACTTCTTGGGTCTGCGTCCGCTGTTTCGAGCGGCAGCCCGATCAGCGAACCCGGTTTGCTCATACCGCGCCAGTACATGTCGAAGTCAAAGGCAAACCGCTGCGGCCGAAACGCGCGGAAGTCCGATACATGATCCAACGGATGAAAGAGGAAATCGCCCGCAATCGAAGCGTTCTGAAACCCGAAGAGCTCGACGAATACCGCGGAGCCTTGCAAGTCTACGAGAAGATCGCCGAACGAGCCGAATGAAATGACGGTCACTTTGAAAGTGCTGAAACCCGAGACATGCAACGATTGCGGCCTGTGCTGCGAAGGCAACGGATCGCCCGTCGTTCTGTATGCCGCTAACGCACGGTATCCGTCAAAGCATCCGCATCGACCCGTGGGAATTCCGCAAGAATTGATCGACGAGATTGACCTGCACTTCACCGGTTTGTTTCGCGGCCAAGAATCTCAGGACCGGTGCCTGTGGTTCGATGCTGAAAACCGAGTTTGCAAACATTACGAGTGGCGACCGCAAGTCTGTCACGAGTATGAACTCAGCGGCTACGCCTGTCTCGAAAAACGCCGACCGTGT
>CAUZVF010000994.1:0-3106 GCA_963582955.1 Planctomycetota bacterium | reverse complement strand
AACGTCGTCAGGTCGGCTTTGCTGAGCGTTTCGGCAATTCGTTCGGCCATTCGCTGATTCGAAAGTGGTTGTTGAGGCGCAATTTCCCGTGGTTGTGGAACTGGAGATGTCGCATTGGTTTGCTGAATTACTCGTTCCAGCGTGCCTGGTTGTTGTTGGAAATCGGCCTGAACGACAGGCGAACGATCGGCTTGCCGCTGAGCTTCAAACCCGCCGGCCCGTTGAATACCGGAAGTCTTCGGCTTGGCAGCTTGGTTAAAACCAACCTGTTGCACCGGAGGCCGTGATTTCGGCGGCACGCTGTTCATCAGCACTAAACGGTTTTCGACACGCTTGACTCCCGGAACGCGCATGACGACTTCAGTCGCTTTCGCCTTCTGACGATTGTCGGCAATCTTGCCCGCTAACATGGCCGTGCCGCGTTTGAATTCGATTTGAATGTCGAAGCCCTTCAGCCGAGCCCGACGCAGCGCCGCGGCAATGTCCTCGGCCGTCTTCTGATTCGAAGATTGTTGCGGCTTGGCCTGTTTGGATGTTTTGGACTTAAAGAGTTTTGGGAATTTCGGCAGCCCTGCCAGCGTGATACCGGGGGTCACGGTCAGAATTCCCAGTGCTAAGACCCACATACGATACCGTCGCATGAACAACTCTCCTTATGTTTTCGTTGCGAAAACGCGTGCCGGCAACACCGATCAACCACGGGTCGATCGCGTTGATAGCTCTCATTTTTTCGGCACTGTGCCGAACTGTCGTCATCATCAGAACAAGTGATAATTATCGGAAACGCATTGCGTTCGTGGCCTTTCGACGGTTGCCCCGGTTCAGGGTATCCGCGCTTGAAGACAATCAACCCGTGTCACGCGTCGCGCATCCGAGTGTGCGGTTATATTGATCGGTCGTATTAGTCTGGTTGGATAAACTTTTCTGATTATTTCGGCGACGAATTCGACGCCTGGTTGCCAATCACCTCCTATATTTTGGGATTCACCGGCTGACAACCCGATTTCCGGAGCATCCCGAATGATCATCCTGCCGCTTGGCGATGATGTCGAGAAAAAGAACTTTCCGACAGTCACGCTTTTTCTGATCGCGTTGAACGTGATCGTGTCGCTTTATGAAGTGCGTCTGTTCAAAGAGCACAAGACCGAAAAACAACTCGTCGAATTCGTCAACGACTGGGGCATGGTTCCCAAGGACGTTGCCAAGGGTAAGTTCGTCGGCATTGTCACGCACATGTTCTTGCACGGCGGACCAATGCACTTGATCGGCAACATGCTGGTCTTTTGGGCGTTCGCCCGTACGCTGGAAGACGCACTCGGACCGGCCTATTTCATGATTCTGTTTTTGATCAGCGGAGTCGCTGGAGGCCTCGCACATGCGTACTTCAGTTGGGGTGAAGCGATTCCGCTGGTCGGAGCCAGCGGCGCAATCGCCGGAATCATCGGTGCCTATTGTTTCAGCTTCGGCGTGCTGACCAACATTCGGACTTTCGTCTGGTTTTTCCGGCCTTTCACGGTCAACGTCCCGACGTGCGCCTATGCCATATTCTGGCTGGCATCGCAGTCGTTGGGCGTGTTCACATCCGACGAAGGAGGCTCCGGCGTCGCATTCATGGCCCACTTCGGCGGCTTCGTCGTCGGTTCGATCCTGATGATCGGCTTTCAACAAGTCAGCGGCCGTCGCTTGGTGCGGGGACGCGACGGATCGCTCGGAATCGAAGACTTGGCCGAACTCGACGCGGCGATCGTCGCGGGCGAGAAAGAAAGACTCGATTCCGAAGAGGCTGTGGCAAGCATTGTCTGCAATTACTGCCACACGCCATTGGCCGACGAGGATCAGATGGCCGACAACTTGTGGAAATGCCCCAACCCCACATGCCGCCAACTGCACATCGAAATTGAATCAACAGCGATGTCTATCGGGAACAGTTAATTTGGACTTCCGGCAGTTGATTGATACACTCGGTTGACATTCTGTGAGTCGGTTGGAACGACGAGGTGCGAGCAGCTGCAGTTAGGTGAAATGATTCCATAGAAACTGACGTTGAGGCGCTGTCACTTCAAGCACTCCATCCCACCTCAAACGGTAGATTATTCTACGAACTACCGAGCTGCGCTAGTTAAAAATCAACCGGCACGGCCGACGAATCCGACCGGGGGTTATTCAACCAAAATCGAATGTCGTCTTTGCCAGTGGCGCCTTGCGGGTTGCCGTGATCGTCGCGAGTGTTCGCGCCGACGGAGTAAATCATTGGCTCGCCGCGATCGGAAGTTAAGCGGAATGGGCCACCTGAGTACGGGTCGATCGGAGTTACCCGGAGGCCGGCATCCTTGACGATTGCTCCCAAATCTGAAGGCATGTCGGTGTATTGCAGTTTCCAGCGTTGCAGGGCGACCAAACACATCAGCCCGCGGCGGATTGTCTCGTGCCGGACACTGTTTCGGGCAATGTTCGATAGCGAACCGGCAAATCCCAACAGCCTTGATTGGCCGGCGAGACGGTTTCGTGCTTCAATCACAACTTTTTCGCGCTCGCGAAAAGGTCGCTTCTTCAGAGCGAGCAGCGTTTTGTAGACATCATCGAGAAGTTTAATTTCCCCTTGAAATTCCTCGGGTGTCATTTCTTTCAACGCCGCGTCGATTTGTTCGGCTCGCGAAGAGATTTGCTCGGCCGAGGCGTGATACAGGAACGATGCCATGATCATTCCGATCGAAGCATGCGGCAATTGATAGACGTCACGAATTGTCGCCTCGGAAAACGATCCCGTTTTATTTTCGACGTCGTAGAGCACTTTGCGAACCATGCAATAGTCGCTACGAACGGCCTCGAGAAAGGGGTCAACCGTTCGCGTGCCGTGAGTCGTCAACATTTCCAACAAACGGTCACAATCTTCGACCTGAATTGTCGGGCACATTAGGATCCAAGGCACCCATCGATAGGCAATCGCTTCCATTTCATCGGCGGCCAATTGCGCCGACGGGATCGCCCGGTTTCTCAAATCACGGATTAACTTCAGCACTGTTGACGCCGATTCTGTCGCGCCGCGGGCATCTTCGAGGAATAACTGCCGTGCCATTTTGAATTCGTAAACACTGACAAATTCACG
>CAUZVF010000993.1:0-3109 GCA_963582955.1 Planctomycetota bacterium | reverse complement strand
AAAACTATTTCGCGAACGCCTATCGTGGAGTTTACTACTTTGGTGCCCGCGTTGATGAAGAGTTGGAAGCGACTCGTGAAAGAATTCGCGAATTCATCAATGCAGAGTCCGCCGACGAGATCATCTTCACCGCGGGAACGTCGATGTCGATCAATTTGGTGGCCTATGCGTGGGGTCGCAAATTCCTACAACCGGATGACGAAGTTCTCGTCAACGAAACCGAGCACCACGCCATCCTTGTTCCGTGGCAGCAGATCGCGAAACAACGCGGAGCCCAGCTTAGATATCTGCCACTGACGTCCGATGGCCAGTTGGATGTGTCACGGCTCGACGAGTTCTTGACTGAAAAGACTCGGCTAGTTGCGGTCAGCGGAATGTCGAATGTGCTGGGCACGATTAACCCCATTGATGTTATCGCCGCGGCCGCGAAAGAACGTGGCGCCTTGGTCCTGGTCGACGGTGCACAGAGCGTCCCGCATGCTCCCGTTGATGTCCGAAATCCGAATATCGATTTCCTCGCGTTTTCGGGACACAAACTTTACGGACCGACGGGCATCGGCGTGCTTTATGGCCGGCGTGAATTGCTAGAGGCGATGGATCCGTTTCTTTATGGCGGACACATGATCGAGCGTGTCTATCGAGACGATTCTTCGTGGGCCGCCATTCCGGCGAAGTTCGAAGCCGGGACCATTCCCATCGTCCAAGCCATCGGGCTGGGAACCGCGGTGGATTACGTAAAGGAAATCGGATTCGATCGCATGCACGAGATCGAACGCCGATTGCTGACCTACGCCTTTGGCCGGCTTTCCGAGATTCCCGGCCTGCGAATTCTTGGCCCGCCGATCGACAAACGTGGCTCGATTGTCAGCTTTACGATCGAGGGGGCTCACCCCGAAGATCTCGCCAACTTACTCGATTTGAAAGGAGTTTTCGTGCGCCACGGGCATCATTGTACGATGCCGCTGCACGACTGGCTGGGCATTCCCGCATCGGTGCGTGCCAGCTTTGCGATCTACAATTCCGAATCGGATATTGATGCCTTGGTCGGCGGAATTGAATTTGCCAAACAAAAACTGAGATTGGTTTGATGTCCACCGAAGCTCCCCAACAGATCAAACTTCCGCCATTGCGTTTCAGCCGCAAACGCAATTGGGCGTCGGATCAAGCGATTGGCTTTCTGATGGAACAGTCGGTCGGGAATTCCAACGTGATCTCGTTAGCGGCCGGACTGGTCGACCAACAATCGTTGCCGGTCGAAGAAACTCGCAACGCGCTGAACGAATTGTTGTCAGACGATTGTCTCGCTCGCAAGATGCTGCAATATGGCACAACCGCCGGCTACGAGATGTTGCGGGATCAAATCTTGGTCCTGCTTGCCAACCTCGAAGGTTGCGCAGTCGACCAATTGGGCATCGGCCGCGACCAGGTCGTTGTCACAACCGGTTCGCAGCAGTTTCTGTCGTTGGTTGGCGAAGTTCTGTTGGATCCTGGTGATATCTGTCTTGTTGCCGCGCCGACGTATTTCGTATTCCTCAGTGTGTTGGCTGGTCTGGGAGCGACAGCGATCACGATCGAAACCGATTCCGACGGCATGCGGACTGACGCTCTGGAAACCCAATTGCAACAATTGGAAACCGACGGCCTGTTGGACCGTGTGAAGCTGATCTACGCCGTCAGCTATTACGAGAATCCGTCGGGGATCAGCTTATCCGAAGAGCGACGTCCAGAACTGGTGGAAATCGCGCGGCGTTGGTCGAAAACAAATCGGATTCTCATTTTGGAAGACGCAGCCTATCGAGAATTGCGCTACGATGGGCCTCAGCTTCCAAGTGTGTGGTCATTCGATGCCGATTGCGAGTCGGTGATTCTGACGCAGACGTTCTCGAAGAGCTTCTCGCCCGGTTTGCGTGTTGGATACGGAATTGTCCCACGGGACCTGATCGATCCCATCTTCGACCGCAAGAGCAACGACGACTTCGGCTCGGCCAATTTCAACCAGCACCTGATCGCCTCGGTCATGCAGAGCGGCCTCTACGAAAGTCACGTGGAATTCGTGCGGGACTCGTACCGAAAAAAACGTGACTGCATGCTTCAAGCGGCTGATCGCTATTTCACCGGCTTAGACGGTGTGACCTGGGTGCATCCGCACGGCGGATTGTATGTCTGGATGTCGTTGCCAGAAACAATCGAAACGGGGTTCTCCAGTGAGTTGTTCAAAACGGCGACTCAAACGGAACAGGTCATGTACGTGCCCGGCGAGCTGTTCTACACGGACGATTCCTGCCGGCTGCGGAATCAGATGCGTCTCAGTTTTGGCGTGCAAACGCTGGAAGGAATTAACGAGGGAATGAAACGGCTCGCAAACGCCGTGGCATCCATTCTGTGATTATTGTTGGTCAGGAGCCAATTTTGATGTCTCCCAAGAACCAGAATTTGATGAGATCGCCAGTCTCGCACACAACGCAAGCATCAGTTTTAGAACACGGCGCACGATTTCGTCCCCAACGTGCATTTACGTTGATCGAGGTCTTGGTCGTGATTGCCATCATCGCTATTTTGGTCGCGCTGATTTTGCCAGCCGTGCAAAAAGCTCGTGAATCCGCCCGGCGGACACAGTGCAAGAACAACGTCAAGCAAATCGTGCTGGCGTTGCACAATTATCACACGACACACAAGATGTTTCCACCGGGCTGGATCGGCGTTGAAGAAGGATTTCCTCTGGCGAGTGCTCCCACCGGTTGGGGCTGGGCCACGATGCTGCTGACCGATCTCGACAATCGGCCACTGTTTAGCAAGATCAATTTTTTCGAGTCGATCGAACACTCGGACAATCAGTTCGCCCGTGAAGCGACGCTCCAGATATTCCGATGCCCGTCGGATTCTTCCGTGGACACATGGAGCATTAAGCACAAAGACGACCCAACGTTGATTCTTGCGAAGTTGGGAACGGCGAATTATGTGGGATCGTTCGGTACCGGCGATCTGGCCGAGTGCGCGACATTGCCTGCTGGCGAACGCTGTCACAGCGACGGCGTGTTTTATCATAACAGCACAATTCAGTTCAAAAACATACGCGACGGAAATAGCACGACGATCATGATCGGCGAGC
>CAUZVF010000992.1:0-3111 GCA_963582955.1 Planctomycetota bacterium | reverse complement strand
CGGTCTTGACACTTCTGTCGCTGTATCTGGGGCGAATGCGGCACATGTCTTTCTCGGCGGGGGAACGGCTTATCGAGCTGGTCCGGGAAATGCCCGAAAAGGTCGAGAAAGCTCTGGAATGTTACGACGTCGTGAAAGACGTCGCTCGTAAATACTGCAATTACAACAATTTCTTGTACTTGGGCCGGCTGCACAACTTTCCGGTGGCATTGGAAGGCGCGCTGAAGCTGAAAGAAATCAGCTACATCCACGCTGAAGGTTATCCGGCCGCCGAAATGAAGCATGGACCGATCGCGCTGGTCGACGACGAGACACCCAGTGTGTTCGTTGTTCCACGAGGCGGAATTTATCCGAAAGTGATGAGCAACCTGGAAGAAGTGAAGGCTCGGAAAGGCCCGATCATCGCGATCGCCTGCGAAGGTGACCAAAAAGTCGCCCAGATCGCTGACGACGTCGTCTACGTCCCGGACGTCGAGGAATTCCTGCAGCCGCTGGTCACCGTCATCCCGTTACAGATGTTGGCGTATCAAATCGCCGTTCTACGCGGCTGTAACGTCGACCGCCCACGCAATCTGGCCAAAAGTGTGACGGTCGAATGATAGTTCGTGGCCGTCATCGAGTTGGTCGCGATTTGCCTCCGTACGACTTGTCTCGTCTGCTAAGATGGTAATGCCACGCGATCAAGTGGTTTGGGGGAACTGAATGGAGGATGTCACGATGAAGAAGACTCAATGATGAAAATCCTACTCGCAAACCCACGCGGTTTTTGTGCGGGTGTGAATATGGCCATCGATTGTTTGGACGAGGCGATTCGCATCTTTGGACCAGATATTTATGTCTATCACGAAATCGTGCATAACAAGTACGTTGTCGAGCGTTTCACGAAACAAGACATCACGTTTGTCGACAACGTCTCGGACGTCCCGAACGGTTCGATCTTGCTATTCAGCGCTCATGGAGTTTCGCCCGAAATTCGGCAACAATCGCGCGAACGAAAACTGCAGACGATCGACGCGACGTGTCCTCTGGTCACGAAGGTTCACATGGAGGCGCTGCGGTTTGCCCGTGATGGCTATCACATCATCCTGGTTGGCCACGAAGGCCACGACGAAGTCATCGGCACGATGGGAGAAGCTCCCGCGAGCATTACTCTTGTCGAGACACCCAAAGACGTCGATGCGCTCTCGTTCCAGCCAAACGACAAGCTCGCCTATCTGACACAAACGACGCTAAGCGTGCAGGAAGCGCAGCTCGTGATCGACAGGCTGAAACAACGCTTCCCCAATATCTCAGCACCGCCGAAAGAAGACATTTGCTATGCCACGACGAATCGTCAGCAGGCGGTTTCCGAACTCGCATCCCAATCCGACGTGGTCATCGTACTGGGCAGTCAGAACAGCTCGAACAGCCGCAGATTGGCGGAAATCGGAGTGCAATCGACGGCACGTGCCTACTTAATCGATGGCAACGATGAATTGCAGCCCGATTGGTTCGACGGAACCGAAACCGTCCTGATCACCGCCGGCGCGAGTGCTCCCGAAGTCGTCGTCCAAGACTGCATCGATTGGCTGGCCGAGCGTTTCGACGCCACGATCGAGGAAATCACGATCCGTGAAGAACACGTGAACTTCCCGCTGCCGCGCGAGCTACGAATTCTGCAAACCAACGGCTGAGCTCGTGCAACATGTCTTCCTTTATGTTGCATAGGATCAGAGGTGTCAGAACGGCCTCTACCATGCGAATTCTGCAAGGCGGTGACGGCGGGCAGTCGATCGAGGCTATTGCAAATCGAACCTCCGTGTGACGCTGGTCACTCGCCTCATGATGCGGCCAGCAGAAATACTGCAACCTCGCCACTTCATCGGTTCAAAAAAATGGCCGGCATTTTCTATTGACTCCCGATTCCGAGCCGGTAACATATTACCAATGGTAACCAATTACCGGTCGGTCGCTTTTGGGAATAACGATGCATGGCTAGGAAAAAGGATCCGTCGCAGTTGGGTCGGCGAGAGCGGGAGATTCTGGACATCGTATTTCGATTGGAGGAAGCCTCGGTCGGCAACGTGATGGAACAGATGGCCGAGCCACCCGCATACGATTCCGTAAGAACCATGCTGCGACTGCTGGAACGAAAAGGATTCTTGAAGCATCGACAGGACGGAACGAAGTACGTCTATCGGCCGACTCAATCGAAAACTTCAGCCAGCAAGTCGGCTCTGTCGCATCTGATGGCGACATTTTTTGAAAACTCGGTGGCCGACACGATGGCGGCTGCACTCGATTTGAAGTCGGACGACCTGAGAGACGAAGAACTCGAAAAGCTACAAATACTTATCGATGAAGCTCGAAGGGAGGGCCGGTAGATGATCGAATTCGCCAACGCTCCGGCGGCCATTTTTGAAATGATCAGCTTCTCTTTCTGGGAAATCGTGGCCAAGTCGACGATTGCAATTGCCCTGGCTGCGCTCGCATGTTGGGTACTCCATCGGCAGTCAGCGGCGGTGCGACATCGCGTTTGGGTGTTCGGTCTGGCGGCGTCACTTGTTGTGCCAATAGCATCTCAGCTATTGCCGCAGTTCACGCTCCATGTGCTGCCGAGCAGCATGGATGTATCCAGGTTGACGACAACGCGAGATTTCAGGCCACCATCTCCAACGAATGCCGCTGAATCGTCCTTGTCTGGTTCAACTGGCGAAATCACAGTCAACAGCGTCACTCCGCGACCGAAACCGGACACGCAATCGAGCACCGCGATATCCTCTGAGGCACCGAAGACTGTCCGGGGGTCAGAGGAATTACCGCCAGCGTTCGCAGGGAATGCTGGCATCGAGCAAATGCTCGTCATTTGCTGGCTGATCGGAACGATGATCAGTTCGACTGTGTTCTTGATTTCACTCTCAAGGCAGTCGATCAGGCTGCGCCGACTACGGAGAATCGATGACGACGACTGGGTCAATTCAGTAACCACCGCGGCAAAAACACTCGGGCTTCAGCGGCCGATTGTTACGTTGGAGTCCGATGAAGCGTGCGTGCCAGCGGTGGTCGGCGTTTTCGATCCACGTCTTATGGTTCCCTGTGATTGGCGAACATGGAGTCTGACTCATCGGCACT
>CAUZVF010000991.1:0-3114 GCA_963582955.1 Planctomycetota bacterium | reverse complement strand
GATGGAAAAAGTTGAGTTGTGGTCCCAGGAAGCGATTAACACGATTGAGCCGCGACTCCTGCTGCCGCACGTAGCTCTCAATTTCCTTGAAACTCGACTTTCTGACCGATTCTGGAAGGTCCTCGACTTTCGTCTTCAATAAGACCGCTTCCCGATTCGACTCCTCGGCCATTGCAATCTTGTAAATGGCTTTGTTCATTCCATAACTGTGATCGTAGCCGGCCACAACAACCCACGAAAAAACAATGCCCGCCAGAATCGTCACGAATGCGCCCGTTGCCGTTGCTCGTTTCCAGAATATGCCAAGAATGAACGCAACGAGCAGACCTGGCGTCAAGTAGTTTTGATAGTCGACAATCTGTAAGAAAAAGTTCTCTTTCGAATTCGGGTTGAGGATGAAAATCGCCATGATGGCGGCCACCGTCACGAAAACGACAATTGTGACCCGGCCTACGAAAATCATTTGCCGGTCGGTGGCAGTGGGATTGATGTACCGCTTGTAAATATCGAACGTCACGATCGTGGCGGCCGAGTTCATCATCGAATCGATTGACGACAGGATTGCACCGATCAAGCCGGCTGATATCAGTCCGATGATTCCCGTGCCGAGTGGAATAACCAGTTTGACAAGTTCCGAGAAAGCCGTATCCGGCGCGACATTTCGGTTGGGAAGAGACTCTTTGAACAGATAAACCGCCGCGATACCGGTCGCAATCGCAAAAAACGGAATCAGCAATTTCAAGAATCCGGCCACGATGATTCCCAAACGGGCCTCGCTGTCCGAGCGTGCCGCAAGAGCGCGCTGAACAATGAACTGATTCGTGCCCCAGTAAAAACAGTGCATGGCAATCAGTCCGGTAAAGACGCCGGTCCAAGGTAGCGCCTCGTGGTTGGGGGGCAGATACAGTTTCATCTTGGCATCTTCACCAGCCGCCAAATCCATCGCCATCATCGCGTCCCAGCCGCCGAGCTTCGAGAAAGTAATGAACGCAATGACGATTCCCGCGACCAATAATAGGACCGATTGGATAATGTCGGTCCAAACAACGGCTTTCAGCCCGCCAAGAATCGTGTACGCCGCCGCAATAACGGCCAGCGCGATCACGAACGCGGCGTAATAGGACTTGTTGATTTCGATTTCGTCGGGAGTTTCTGAATTGGCCTCCGCATTCGCGGCAGCACCTTCTTGTTGTGCGAGCAGATCACCGACGGTCTGTTTGTGTTGCCCCGGTACTTGTTGTGCGGCGTCGCCCGACACAAGCACGCAGATCGACCGGGCTCCAATGTAGAGACCGGGAACCATCTGAACGACCACCATGATCAGAACCATGATGACGGCATAGGAAACGCGGCTGCGGTCGTCGTATCGCCGGCCGAGATACTCCGAGAGTGTGAAGATGTTCAATTTTCGATAAACCGGCAGCAAGCCATAGCACAGAAACAGCAGTCCAAAGATCGCTCCGAGTTCAAAATGACTCTGCGCGAATCCGATACTGAATCCGATTCCCATCATGCCGACCATGTGGTTGGCACTGACGTTGCTGCCAAAGATCGACCCGGCCACTCCCCACCACGGAATCTTGCGTCCGGCAAGGAAGTAGTCTTCCGACGTCTCTTCTTTCCAGCCGGCAATCAGCCCGACGGCCATGACGCCGATCAGCATCGCGAAAAAGAGCACGAGATCGAGCGTTGTGAAGACTTCGCCCATATTGATGCGTTTTCTGCCTTCTTGTCCGTGCCTCTATTGCCGCAACAATGCCCCGAGTTTTTCCTCGCACGCGGCAATCACATTGCTCTGCGCCGACTCGACTTCTTCGTTCGTCAGCGTCCGATCCGCGGCACGATATTGCAGCGTCACAACGTACGACTTCTTGTCGGCACCAATCTGTTTGCCGCGAAACTGGCCGCCGAACGAAATTCCTTCCACCAGTTCGCCCGCCGCGTCGCGGACGGCTTCCTCGATTTGCGACCATGTGACGCCTTCGTCAAGGACAAAGTTCAGGTCGCGTGAGATTGATGGAAACGTCGAAATCTCGGCATATTGAGGAATCAAATCCGCGTTCGCTTCCAGCACTCCGAGATCCAACTCGGCAACGGTGACTGCGTCGCGGAGATCGAGCTGATCGGAAACCTCGCGGGAAATCTCACCGAGCCATCCCCAAGGCTTGCCATTCAATTGGACTTCGGCACCGCGCCCTTCCACGAATTGAGCAACGTCACAAGTCTGGACGCTGACGTCGGCGCCACTGTTCACACTCTTGGCAATCGCCTCGGCAACGCCCTTCATTCCCACAAGTGATTGCCCGCTGACCAATCCGATCATTCGTGGTTCGGCCGCCGGGTTTCCCGGTTCATTTTTCAGATAAACGCTGGCAATTTCGAACAATCTTGCATCAAAGTTGCCGTGTCGTTCGTTTTCTCGACGTGATTCCAAGAGACTTGGAATCACGGATTGCCGCAGAATGTTTTCTTTCTTCCGTGACGAATGCTCGACAGTGACGGGCGGCACGTCGCCTCGAGGGCGAAACAGGCCAAACGACTTTTCGTCAACGAATGTCAATGTGATGGCCTCGAAGAATCCGCTGCCGGTGGCCACGTTTCTCACTCGATCCAAAACCCGGTCGTGCCGTGATTTCTGGCTGAGTCCCATTGGAACGGTCTCGTCATCCGGGATCTTTTCATAGCCATGAATGCGAGCGACTTCTTCAATCAGGTCGACTTCCCGAGTCAAATCACGCCGCCAGGACGGCGGTCTGAATTGTCCGCCTCCGATCGTCGATGGGCCCTGTTGTTGCAAACCGAGTTCGCACAGGATTTGTGCCGACGTTTCGGCGGGAACATCAATCCCCAGGATTCTCGCCACTTGATCGTATCGTAACGTGATCGACGGCCGCGTTTCTTCCGGTTTGGTTCCTGCGTAAACGGGCTCGTCCAGCAATTCGCCGCCGGCCAAATCGAGAATCAATTGACAGCAGCGCCGGCTGGCCCAGTCCATGCGGACGGCATCGATGCCGCGTTCGAATCGAAACGACGAAGGACTGTGCAAGTTCAACTTTCGCGCGGTATTGCGAATCGACAGCGGCGCGAAATCGGCAACCTCGACCAAAACATTCA
>CAUZVF010000990.1:0-3116 GCA_963582955.1 Planctomycetota bacterium | reverse complement strand
CCGCAACATTGGTTGTAGACCTTGGCCTGCGGAAGATACAACGGGTTTTCACCTTCGATGTCTCGGGCCGACATGTCATTGCCCACGGTGAATCCGACTAACCTCAGATCGGGTGTGACAACAAGGGTACATTCGGGCTCGGGAACACTCCAATTGCTATCCGAACGAACTCGAACTGGTTCACCGGGACCGGAAACGCGATTGGGCGTGGCTTTCAAAAAGAGTTCCGGGCGATCGGCCGTGTAAACCATGTCGTAATGCGACGCCCCGGCTTCGGATTCTTCCATGCGCGCCACTTGGCTGCGTTTGTAAGTGACTCCGGCAGCCCACACTTCCTGAGAATCGATCGGAGCTAACAGCTTCACGCTGTCGAGTGATTCGGTTGCCGAGCTGTCTTCCGCCAATGAACGCGCCAGTAAGATCGCATCATCCGAGTTCAGGATATCCGCCAGAGTCGAAATCCCGCGGTCGGCGTCGAGTTCCAGTATCTGGACGTCCCCGTCATTCAGAATTCCGACACGTTGTTCGCCGCTGGAAAGTTCCACCTTTGCAAGCTTCATGACGATTGTCTCCGAAGTTGAGTGTCCTCGAGTGCCCGTAGCGTGCGTTGGAAGTCGTTCGGCAATGGAGCTTCAAATTCGACTGGCCGATCTTCGTCCGGATGTTGAAAACTCAATCGAAACGCATGCAATGCCTGTCGTTGAATGAGAATAGTTGAGTCTTGTTTGTCGATGGAATCATAAAGCTCCGAAGTTTGCAATCGTCGTCGGCCTGCGTACATCCGATCGGCCACGATTGCATGGCCCAGATGTTGCATGTGAATTCGAAGCTGATGCGTGCGGCCGGTTTTCGGCAGCAGCCGGACGTAAGTGAATTGCGGAAACCTTTCGATCACCTCGTAAAACGTGACCGCCTCACGAGAATTGCCGCCAGGTTGACACACCTGCATTTTCTCGCGGTTGTGGGGATGCACGCGGACGTGAGTTTCAATGAAGTCGCTGTCGAATTCGATTCTGCCCGAAACAATGGCGCGATACTCTTTTTGAACTTCGCGCCGTTCGAACTGGCTGCTCAAACGGTGATGAACCTGATTATCCTTCGCGACGACAAGGACTCCGCTCGTGTCGCGGTCGAGACGATGCACGATTCCGGGGCGGTATTGCCCGGCCGCGTCACTGAGCTTGTCGAAATGAAACTGCAGCGCACCGGCCAACGTTCCGTGATAATTGCCTTTGCCCGGATGCACGATCATGTTAGCCGGTTTGTTGATGACGATGATCGAATCGTCTTCGTGCAAGACATCCAACGGGATGTCCTCGGCCGGCAAGCTGCTGTCGGGTAATTGCGGCAATCGCACGGAAACGCAATCGTTGACCCGCAATCGCCGTGACGGTTTGACGGAAAGGCCGTTAACAAGCACCGCGTCTTGCCCGATGGCCTTTTGGAAAAGAGCCCGGCTGTAATTTGGAAACAGCCGCGAGAGATAATGGTCGATTCGCCAGCCATGCGCGCGGGCTTCGACGGTCAATTCGACCGGCTCGGACGAAAGCTGGTCGCTCATTTCGGGGCCGCGGGTTTGTCAGATTCGTCAGCCTTTGACGCGTCCTTGTCCGCGGGTCCAGAAGACGTTTCCTTCGTGTCGGATTCTTTGGCATCGGTTGATTTGTCCGATTCGTTTTTGCTGTCTTCCGTTTCTGGTTTGGCGTCAGCCGACTTTTTCTCGTCGGACTTCGTCTCGTCCGGTTTCTTATCGGTTTTGTCGCCGCCGTCGGACTCAGGTTTCTCTTTCGAATCCTCCGAATCGTCTGTCGGTAAGCCTCCGGAGCCGGAACCAGGAGTCGTCTCGTCTGGTTTCATAAAGTCCCTGATGTCGGACGGCAGTTTTGGGAAATCATTATCGGCCGCGTCCTTGTCGACTATACCGCCGATGTTGAGGTCGACCGAATCGCCTGTGCCGTGAAATCCGTCATTCGGCATTTCCCGGTCTAGTGGTTTGGGATGTTGGTCATAAAACCAAGCGTAGAACTCCTGCGCGGATTGCGTACCCAATGCTTCGATACGTTCTTCCGCAATCCGTTTTTGCGATGAGTTCTTGAATTCGCTGACGAACTGTTTGTAAGCCCGGATCGCTTGATCGGTATTTCCGTCGCAGGTTGTTTCCAAATAGCGTGCCATGCCCAACAATGCACGTTCCCGCACGGTGGACGGCACCGAACTGTTGCTTAACAGCGAATCGAAGCCCTTCTTCGCTTGTTTCAATTCCGAGATTTCCGCGATGTCGTTCGGGCGATTGGTAAAGGCGACTTGAATTCCCTGTTCGAGATTAAGTTCCGATGCTTGCAGCCGAGCCCAAGCGCCCGCGCTGGTTCCGTCGTAATCGTCGGCGACTTTCGCATAGTCTTCCGCCAATCGCGCGGCTGCCAGGCGAGCCCAACTCTCTGCCGATTCCGTATCGGAGCGGCTGGAATAGACCGCAATCGCAATCACTAAGGCGATGACGGCGACTAAGCCGATCAGCAGAGATTGGCCGTTCTTCTGCAAGAACTCGCCGGCTTGTGCGATCACTTTACTGAGGTCGTTGGTTTGCAGGTCGTGTCGATGTTCACTTTTCATGATTTCATTCGCTTGGCACAGCGTATTCGTCCAAGAAAACCGGGAATTCTACGTGCCGCGCGAGTATATGGGGGCAACGAAAAACCGTCAACCCGACAGAATTCAAGGCCAAGAGTGCGTGGTGCGATAAGTATAGGTTGATCTTTTCGTGACAAGACGAATCATGCACGACACAATACAATGATTATTGAGGACGCAAACCGAGTGCCCCAAAGTTCCTTGCGTGAGAGTCTCACATGCCCGATCGGCTAATTCGAGTCTTGCTGATCGATGATGACGAACACAGCTTTGTGATCACGCGCGAGCTACTGTCAGAGATCCCCGACGAAGACTTCAAGATCGACTGGGCTCGGACTTTTGATGAGGGATTGCGATCGGTTTTGCAAGAGCAACATGACGTTTATCTCATCGATCAGCGTCTGGGTCCGCACGACGGGTTGGATTTGTTGCAACGGGCGCGAGAGGAGGGCGTGACGGCACCCATGATCGTGCTGACGGGCCGA
>CAUZVF010000989.1:0-3124 GCA_963582955.1 Planctomycetota bacterium | reverse complement strand
CACGAACCGTCTGGCGGAGGCCGAGCCGCTGATGCGCCGCGCGCTGGCCATCGACGAGCAGTCCTACGGAGCCGAACACCCCGAAGTCGCCCGCGACCTCAACAACCTGGCGGCGTTGCTCCTGGCCACGAACCGTCTGGCGGAGGCCGAGCCGCTGATGCGCCGCGCGCTGGCCATCGACGAGCAGTCCTATGGAGCCGAACACCCCAAAGTCGCCACCCGCCTCAACAACCTGGCGCAGTTGCTCCAGGCCACGAACCGTCTGGCGGAGGCCGAGCCGTTGATGCGCCGGCATGTGGAGATATTCGCCAAGTTTGGAGAATCGACGGGTCACGAGCATCCGCACATGCAGGCTGCGATTCAGAACTATCAACAGTTGTTGGGAGCGATGGACTTGCCTGCGGCAGAGATTGCCGACCGCCTGGCCAAAGTGGCGCAACAGGCCGGATCTCTCCCGTCCGAGAGGTGATTTGTCGCTGTGTCACGGCAAATTATCCCGACATCAGCGAGAACCGATGTTCGGTGAGAATTGTAGGGAATGCCGTCCCTACCTACAGAGGACTGAGAGCGTTGCCTACCGAGGGTGGCTTCGCGGCCGGTGAGTGAACTCAGCAGTCGGCGCCTGCGATCAGTTGTGGGACGCCCGGACTGCTTGCAACAATGCCAAAGCTGTCGGGCGACAACTGCAAATGAATTGATGCCCTGCCACCGATCACGACTTCTGATTCTTGATACACCACAAAATGTGAGCTTCACCGATGACGAACGACTTCCGATCTCGACTGACAAGCCGCGACAAGCTGCTTGGCACGATGGTCACTCTGTCGACTCCCGCCACGGCCGAGATATTGGCCGAAGTGGGATTCGATTGGTTGTTCGTCGATGGCGAACACGGGCCGTTGGAAACGGCTGATGTGTTGGGCATCCTGCAAGCGGTCGGTAACAAAGTTCCGTGTATCGTCCGAGTGCCGGCTGGCGAAGAGGTGCCGATTAAGAAGACACTGGATTTGGGAGCCACCGGCATCATTGCTCCGCAGGTCAACTCGGCCGAGCAAGCGGCTGACGTTGTTCGGTTTGCTCGGTATGCGCCGGAAGGATCACGTGGGGTGGGGCTGGCTCGGGCTCACGGTTACGGGATGCGGTTTGCCGACTACGTCGAATCGGCGAACGAGGAAGTGGCCGTACTGAAGTTTGTGTTGCAAGACGCAGAACTCTACTCATACTGGTTGGATGCGCCTTCATAGGCTCGCTGTCAAACGATTAGAATGTGACCTTCTTAACCGCGCGAAAATTATTTGCGGCCGGCCCGCCGAAACTGATTGAAAGAAGTAGGTTTCCCTTGATGCGACGTATTCAAGCTCTAGGTTTATTTGCGGCTCTCGCGGTTTGGTTGCATTCGGCGTTTGGGGCGGACGACGAAAAGAAGTCTCAGTTGCCGGAAGCCGCGAAGAAGAACGTCGATTTCACGCGCGACGTCAAACCGTTGTTCGTGAAACACTGCATTTCGTGTCACGGAGCCAAGAAGAGCGAAGGCGGTTTGCGGCTCGATCGGCGGAAGAACGCGCTCGCGGGGGGAGATTCCGGCGTCAGTATTATTGCTGGGAAGAGTGCCAAGAGCCGGTTGATTTCACTCGTCGCGGGGATTGATCCCGATAACGTCATGCCGCCCGAGGGGAAACGGCTAAGCCGCGAAGAAGTTGCCGTGTTGCGGGCATGGGTCGATCAAGGCGCCCGCTGGCCCAAAGATTCCGATCGCGACAACGCGGCGAGTTCTCATTGGTCTTTTCGTCCGGTCGTGCGGCCGGCGATTCCGTCGGTTACGAATTCGGCGTGGACCAACAATGCGGTTGACGCCTTCGTGCTGGCTCGGCTCGACAAACGGAATATCTCACCCTCGGCCGAAGCGAGCCGCAATACTTTGATTCGTCGCTTGAGTCTCGATTTGTTGGGACTCCCGCCAACTCCGGCCGAGGTCGATCGGTTTGTGGATGATTCCACTGCGGGAGCCTATTCGCGTTTGGTGGAACGGTTGCTGGCGTCTCCGAGGTTTGGAGAACGTTGGGGCCGCCATTGGCTCGACAAAGCCCGGTACGCCGATTCCGACGGATACGAAAAAGACCGGCCCCGGCCGAATGCATGGCGGTGGCGAGATTGGGTCATCAATGCGATCAACCGGGATCTGCGGTTCGATCAGTTCACTGTTGAACAACTCGCCGGAGATCTTTTGCCCGACGCGACCGACATGCAACGATTGGCAACGGCTTTTCATCGTCAGACATTGACCAACACCGAAGGCGGTACGGATCAGGAACAATTCCGCGTCGAGGCGTGCTTCGATCGCCTGGAAACAACCGGCACGGTCTGGTTGGGACTGACAATTGGATGTGCCCGTTGCCACTCACACAAATACGACCCGATCTCGCAGCGTGAGTACTATCAATTGTTTGCCTTCATGAATAACGGCGACGAGTTGAATGGTTTCGACGTGCCAAGATCACAAACGGAATACGCAAAATTCGTTCTGGACAAGGCACGCCATGACGAACAGCTTGCCAAATTGCAGATGGCTCTGAAGGTCGAGAAAGGCAAGCTCGGTCCCGAGTTAACGAAATGGGAAAACGAGATGTGGCGCGAGCTTTCGTCGAAGCCCACGAATTCCGTCAAGTTTCATGATCCTGAAGTCATCTCGGTCAGCTCGCAAAACGGAGTTTCATTCCGGCGGCTCGACGATGGCTCGTATCTCGCTCATGGAAAGAACCCAGACAAGGACACGTACACCATCATTGTCGCGACGGACATCAAGCAAATCAGCGGTTTTCAACTCGACACACTCGCCGATAAATCGCTGCCGGCGAAAGGTCCCGGACGTGTCAAACACGGCAACTTCGTTTTGAACGAATTTGAAATCTACGCGTCAGACGATCAGTCGTTCAAGAAAGCTAGCAAGATCGAATTGTTGACGTCGCGGACCGATCACGCTCAAAAAGGGTTTCCCGTTGCCAAAGCGGTAGACAGCGATCCAAAGACCGGTTGGGCGGTCGGTAGAAAATACGGCGAGGACCACTTTGCGATCTTCACAACGAAAATACCCCTCGCCACTTCGAAAAAAACGTTTCTGAAATTC
>CAUZVF010000988.1:0-3126 GCA_963582955.1 Planctomycetota bacterium | reverse complement strand
TCAATTTGGTCCCCAGCCTGTTGCTGCAGATTCAACAATACACCGAGCAAGGACGCAGCGACCGCCATCTGGATATTTCAAGAATGCCGGCCGACGGTCTGTCTCAAACGGATGCCGAGTATCTGGCCGACCACTTCTTCATGGCCAACGTCGATAACATGATTCGTCCGCACGCACGCTATCAAGAACTGTACGTGAAGCGTGGGTTGCGGAAGGATTCGGCGGAAACGGCCATTTCCCGCTTTTCGGTACGCGACATTCGCGACTTGCAAGTTTGGAACAATCTGACTTGGTTTCATCCGTTAGCGTTCGAAAGAGACTCGGCGTTGCAAGAGTTTCTCGAAAAAGGCCAGTCGTGGACGGAAGACGAAAAGCTGTGGCTGCTGGACAAACAACTCGAAATTCTGCGACAAATCATTCCTCTGCATCGCGAATTATCTGACGGCGGACAAGTCGAGCTAACCACGACTCCGTTTTATCATCCGATTCTTCCGCTGCTTTGGGATAAACGTTCGGCGCGGCAAGCAATGCCTGGCTGTCATCTCCCGCAATACTTGGATTCGTATGCTGAAGACGCCAGCGTTCAATTGAAACGCGCGATGGCTTATCACGAGCAACTGTTCGGAGTCAGACCTTCCGGCATGTGGCCGTCGGAAGGCTCGGTCTCGCAGGACATCATCGCGGCCGTCGCCGGTGTCGGGATCGAGTGGATCGCGACCGACGAGGAAATCCTCACCGAATCGACAAACGGCTGGATTTCACGCGACGAACGCGGGCATATGCGGCATCCCGAGATGCTGTTTCGGCCGTGGCGCGTCAGTGAAGGCGATGCGAATTTGCAAATTGTTTTTCGCGACCACGCGATGAGCGACCTGATCGGCTTTCACTATCAACGCAGCGATCCGCAACATGCCGCCGACGACATGCTGGGCCGGATCGAAGGAATTGGCCGCGCCGTCGAGCCTCACAACGCGGGACGTCCGGCTCTGGTGCCCATCATTTTGGATGGCGAGAACTGTTGGGAATACTACGCCGACGGCGGCGTCGGCTTTTTGCGGACGCTGTATCGTCAGGCCGCCGCGCGTGACTCGATTCATCCCGTACGAGTTAGCGACTATTTGCACGAGTTTCCGGCAACCGACAAAATCGGTCACCTGTATGCCGGCAGTTGGATTTCGCATAACTTCGCGATCTGGATTGGACACCAGGAAGACATCACCGCGTGGGAAATGCTGCATGAAACCCGCGAGTTCCTAAAAACAACAGAATCCATCGGTAACCAGTCCGGCGAGACGATCGCGCGGGCTTGGGATGAGATTTACATCGCCGAGGGCAGTGATTGGTTTTGGTGGTTCGGCGAGGATCATTCTTCCGCTCAAGACGAGTTGTTTGACCGGCTGTTTCGCACGCACTTGCAGAATGTCTATGACCTCTTGGATGCGAGTTGTCCGGAAGTTTTGAAGCATTCGATTACTCAGACGCATGTCCAAGCGATTCATTCATTGCCAACCGGGTTCCTGCCCGTGAAGATCGATGGCCGGCGCACTTTTTTCGAGTGGATCAGCGCGGGACTTTACGTCAGTGGAAACGAACGCGGTACGATGACGCTGGTGACGGAAGGCTTGGTTCGCAAGATCTTTTTTGGATTCAACCTCAGCAATCTCTTTGTGCGAATCGACACGGCAAAGCAGGCTGGCGACGATCTCCGGGCGATTGACGAACTTGTCGTTCACTTCTTGGAACCAAACGGATATGAAGTGCGGATCACGGAATTGCACGGCGGCCCGCCGAAGGCAAAGCTGTGCCAGGACAATCGGATGGTTCCCAATTCACAAACAGACGCCGCGATTGGCCAAGTACTGGAAATCAGCGTACGATTCGCTGATTTAGAACGAAATCCTGACGAGCCGATTCACATGTACGTCGAGACATTTTCCAACGGACAAAGTATCGACCGAGCTCCACGCGAAGGCAGTTTGGAATTCACGGTTCCGTCTGAGAATTTCGAGGCGATCATGTGGCAGGTTTAAGAATGAGCCGTCAGCAGTCAGCTTGAAAATTGAAAAGAACTATCAGTTTTGAAAGCTGACCGCTGAAAGCTGCATGCTAAGGAACAGGCACGAATTAACTTCCTTGTTTAGCGGCGAGCCGAAGGCGCCCGTGTTTCGGACGTCAATACGCAATCGAAACACCGACGCCTTCGGCTTGCCGTTAAACGAGTCAACAGAAATCGGGAAGTTGTTTCGGGATAGTTCCTAAACGAAACGGAAAGCACACAGGGATGCCGGAACTGAGAAAAGATCCAATTGTCGGGCGGTGGGTCATCATCGCGACGGATCGCGCGAAGCGTCCGGACGATTTTCGTCAGCAAGTGACATCGACGGCGCACGCGTTTTGTCCGTTTTGTGAAGGCAACGAAGGCGTGACACCGCCGGAAGTCCTTGCTTATCGAGCTGGGCATTCGGAATCGAATGAAGCCGGCTGGAGTGTCCGGGCCGTGCCGAACAAGTTTCCGGCTCTGCAAGTCGAAGGCGGTCTCGAAAAACGCGGCGACGGTATCTATGACCTGATGAACGGCATCGGGGCGCACGAGGTCATCATTGAATGTCCCAACCACGAGACCAGTTTGGCGCGGTTGCCCGTGCAGCAAGTCCAGGAAGTTTTGTGGATGTATCGCGACCGGCTGGTCGATCTGAAGCAAGACCCACGCTTGGTGTACGGTTTGGTTTTCAAAAACTACAAAGCTCTGGCCGGAGCGTCTCTGGAACATAGCCACTCACAGTTGATCGTGACGCCGGTCGTTCCCATCTCGGTTGCCGAGGAAATGAACGGATCCGAAGAATTCTATAAGTACCGAGGCCGTTGTATTTATTGCGACATGATTCAGCAGGAATTGGCCACCGGCAGCCGTATTGTTTTGGATACGCCGGAATTCGTCGCTTTTTGTCCGTATGCCAGCCGATTCCCGTTTGAAACGTGGATCTTACCCAAACGCCATTCCAGCCACTTCGAAAACATCCCGCACAACGGAGTCGAAGAAATGGGCATGGCGTTGAAATCGATTCTCAGTAAACTTGACTTGGCGCTTGATGATCCCGCATACAATTATCTGATTCATACGGCTCC
>CAUZVF010000987.1:0-3128 GCA_963582955.1 Planctomycetota bacterium | reverse complement strand
ACATCTGATCGCGAATGGAAGTTTGACGACGGTTTTCCTGGTGTCGAAGGAACGATTCATTCCATGCTGACCGCCGAGGGCCGGCTGTTTGTCGTCAGCCGTTCTGGAAGCCTTTACTGTTACGACGATGCCGGGCAGGTCAACGGCAAGCCGCTCATTCATCCGCGAAACGACACACCCGCGGCAAACGCCGTCAAAACGCGGGCACCCGATGACAACGCGGGCGGAAATCGTCGGCCGGGTCACCGTGGGCACGCGCTAGTTGTCGGGATCAAGGATGCTAATCGCGTACGACTCATGGCGGGATATGGCACGCAAGTTCTGGTCATCGAACCGGATGGCGGGCGTGTTGAACGGCTCCGTCAGGAACTGGATTCGGTCGGGCTTTACGGGTCGCACGTGGCGATCTTGCAGAGCGAATTCCGTGACGCCGGACTGCCGCCGTACTTCGCCAGTTTGATCACAACCGAGACTTCGAAACGATTTGCAGCCGGATTCACCAATGCGGGCGATGATCAAGGCACGGCGGATGCTGCCTTCGGGCAACTCGTCGATTCACTCCGCCCGTTTGGTGGCGTCGCAATCTTGCCGCTCAGCCTGAAAATGGAACAGCGGCTCAAGACGCTCATCGAACGGACTCCAATGTCCGGTTTTCAGGCGAGCATTTCAAACCTCGGTCTGGCGATTCGCCGGCCGGGCCCGCTGCCGGGTTCCACGAACTACCACGGCGACTGGAAGCAGAGCCGCGACCAGCGCGTTCGTTTTCCGCTCGGTGTGCTGTGGTTCGACGATACACTGGGGCACTTCAAACGATCACCGCAGCCTCGGTTCATCGATGGCGTCATGGTGTCGCATTCCAAGGACTGGCGCGTGCCGATGATCAAGGGTCTGAAAGGGCGCGACTATCCTCTGAACGAACCCGTGCTGTCAGACGTTTACACAGGTCGCATTCTTGATCCGGACGAAGCTGCCGTGTTGCGAGCTTCGTTGGCACCGCCCGATCGTGGAAAGCGCGAACCGTCTCAATACCGGCCACCGTCTCAGAAGGACGACTGGAAACCTGGGCCGCCTCGGCCGGGCCGACGTGTGAATCCATTGACGGGCGACGAAGAAGTGCGGACCTTTCCCAAAACGTACGGCTGCGATGGCGGAGTGGACTACGGGGACTTCTTCACGATGCGCAGCGGGACCGCCGCGTTCTATGACAAGACGGCGGAAAGCGGCACGGTCTTTATCAGCGGACCTCGCAGCGGTTGCACCAATAGCGTCATTCCGGCGAATGGGCTGCTGAACGTGCCGTATTATTACGAAGGCTGCACGTGCAGCTATCCACTGCCGGTGGCTCTGTCACTGGTGCCAATGCCCGAACATCACGAGCAATGGTCTTCGTGGGGAGACGGCAACGTGGACGCGATTCAGCGAATCGGCATCAACTTCGGAGCCCCCGGCGACCGCATCACCCGCGATGGAACACTGTGGCTCGATTTCCCGTCGGTCGGCGGTCCTTCACCCGAGATTGACGTCGCGATTTCTCCCGAGTCAACATCGTTCCGTTACCGTCACAGCGTCTTTGTTAAGAGTGGTCGCGGTTGGCCATGGATTCTGGCCTCAACGGCCGAAGGCCTCCGGCAATTCACTTTGAAGAATCTGAAATCGGGCCGCTACACCGTCCGGTTGTTCTTTGCCGAGACCGCGGATTCCAAACCGGGCGAACGAATTCAAGCCATCAATCTGCAAAAACAAATCGTCGAGCGTGAACTGGACATCGTGAAAGAATCCGGCGGACAACTCCACGGCCTCGTCCGCGAGTTCAACAACATCCAGATCGACGGAACATTTCACCTGAGTCTGACAGCCAGTCGCGGACGTTCGCTAATCAGCGGGATCGAAATCATCGCGAACGGTTTGCAATGGGCCGATGTCCCAGTACTTAATTGAGAATCCCGCGACGCCGGCTGTGCCGAGCAGCCCACTTGAGTCATCCGCGCACCGCCAACGAACCCTCAACGGCCGGGTTCCCAAGACAAGCGCCGCTCAAGTGAGCCCGCAAAAATGCTCTCAGGCCTGGCCGTCCTGGCAACAGGCCGCTCACAATCCGCCGAGCGGCAAGCTCAAGGCCTCCTGCCTCCGAGCAATTCCCAATAGCACACAATCCCACCAAGTCAAACAAGAAACCGGGCTCCTTGAACAACCCGTTTGAACTCGGCTGCGCATCCATGCTGGCTCGCTCAAACGCTCATTTTGTTATACGCCTATGTCTTTATTCGGGACGCAAGTTTACGCGCTATGTCCTCGATCCCACACTCCGTTGATATTCCAACTTTGTTGGCCAATCGAGCGTTGTAGTCATAGACGTCCGACAAGGAAACACCGTGCCACACGGGCAGTATGACATCTTGTTTCTCGATCATCTCGCGCATATGAGCACTGTCAAACTCCGCCTGTCCCCAACCGTCGTTGGTCATAAAATGCTTGGAGAGAATGAGAATGCAATACTTGGCTTCCTTTAATCCCCGGTCAATGCTCTCCCGAAGATTATCGCCGATTTTTAGTGAGAACTCGTCGTACCACACCGGGCACATCTCGGCCTGAAGCTGAACGGCAAGGGGACGAGCGATGTCTTTGTCACGAGAGTCGTGCGAAATAAAGGCGAGCGGCTTTTCGCGGCTTGCGCGTTCCATGGCGTATTGTGGACCCTTAAGAATCACATGGAGGTTGCGAGCGGTCGCATACGCGTGAACTTGGGGTTCGATTGGTGTCAAATCCTGTTGGGAATATTAAAACACGCGACGAGTATAGACGAGATCCTCTTGTTTAACGGGGCGAGTGCCAACCGTACCAACGCTCAAAGTGAGACCATCTTGCCCATCGTCCTTGTCACCAACAAGTACGCCGTTTTGCGTTTGTTCCGCATCAAGGATGCCGCGAATAACAGCGTCGACGTGTTGGCATTCCGGCACGAAAAACGACAGGTATTTCGCGTTCAGGCCGTAATTGAGGTGAAGTCTAGCGTCCACTCCAACTGTTTGCCCGTTGTATTCGAGTGGCCACGACTGAGGTGGTGACAGTTTCACGGACAGGTGAGTTGCTTATTTTGGGTTCCAGAAAGGAGCCTAAGAATGGCGAAG
>CAUZVF010000986.1:0-3130 GCA_963582955.1 Planctomycetota bacterium | reverse complement strand
GCGGCGGACGTGATGTTGAGCAACTGACGGCGCACATCGACGTCCTGCCGACTCTGGCTGACCTCTGTGGTTTGAAGGATCCAAAAGCCACTGAGCGCGACGGAATCAGCTTAAAACCATTGTTGCAAGCCAACGGACTGAAACTCGCCGAACGCACATTGTTCGTGCATTCGCAGCGAATCGAATTTCCCGTCAAATGGCGTCAATCGGCCGTGATGACCGAACGGTGGCGGTTGGTCAATGGCAGCCAGTTGTTCGATATTCAATCCGACCATGGACAAAAGAAAGACGTTGCCGGTCAACATCCCGAAGCCGTCGCAAAATTGCGGCAGGCTTATGACGGCTGGTGGAAAAGCCTCTCGCCGGTATTCGGTGAATACGTCCGCATTCGCTTTGGCAACGACGCCGAGAACCCAGTGCGGTTGACTTGTCACGACTGGCATACGAACGACAAACCCGTTCCGTGGAATCACGGTCACATCCGTCGCGGCCTTGTGGCGAACGGTTTTTGGGCTATCGACGTCGTCAAATCCGGCAAGTATGAAATCACGTTGCGCCGTTGGCCGGAATACATCGGCAAACCGATCGAAGCGAACAAGGCGAGTTTGAAAATCGGCGGCCAGCAGTTCGATCAAACTGTCGACCCCGATCAATCCGCGGCAAAGTTCACCGTCAACCTCGACGAAGGCCAGACACGTCTGCAAACCTATCTGACAATGCCCAACGGAAAGACGCGCGGAGCGTATTACGTTTCCGTAAAGTTCGTAAGATAGATTGGTCTATCCAAGCGGACTACCACCGCGAGATTGCGAGATTGCTTCAGGTTTGAAGACCAAACAGCAATTCGCGGTCATTCGCGTGATTAGCGGGCAAATACCGAGATGGCGAAATCACTGCAAGAATATGTCGAGTGGCTCGGCGGTCGAGACGATCTGATCTGGCCTCAGCCGCCAAAGCCCGAACCTGCGAAAGCCAAGGCGTTCATTAAGCCGTTGCGAGATATCCGGGCCGTGGTCTGGAATGTGTATGGCACGCTGTTGCATCTTTCGGATGGTCAGCTCCGGCAACAGCCTGAAAAGAAACTCTTCATGCAAGTGGCCCTGGAAAAGACCATCAAGGAATTCAACATGTGGCACAGCATGAGCCGCAAGCCGGGGGCTCCTTGGGAGTACTTATACAGACAATACATGACACTCATCGACGACGCGGAATTGGAAGGCACCGAACGCAAAGGAGACAAGCCGCACGTCAGTTCGGTGGCAATTTGGAAAAAACTGATCGGCCGGCTTCAAAAGAACAAATACGAATACGACGAAGATTTCTACGGAGATGCCGACGAACTGAGTGAAAAGGTGGCCTACTTTTTTCACATCAATTTGCAGGGCGTTGATGCCATGCCGAATGCGTTGCGAGCGTTAATTTCCGTTGCCAAGGCAGGGCTGACGCAAGGATTGCTCGCCGACGCGCAGTCGTTTACGCTCGTGCAATTGTTGCGGGTATTGAAAGGTCAAGGTAAACTACCGCCGCTGGGACAACTGTTTCGTGCGGATTGTTTGACGCTTTCGTTCCAGGTTGGCACGCGAAAACCGTCGAAGACTTTGTACGAAACTTGTGTCGACAACCTACGGCAGTCGAGCATCTCGCCACCAGAGACGTTGTATATTGCCTCACGAGTTTCCGACGACTTGGCGATCGCCAAGCAGGTCGGGATGCGGACGGCTTTGTATGCCGGTGAGAAAGCCAGCTTGAAAGCGTCGTCGGCCGATATGACCGAACCACAACGAAAGCCAGATCGGCTGATCACCGACTTGGGACAGATAAAAGACTTGTTGGAAATTGGATAAAGGCCCGCCGCTGCATGCGTCATCAACCGTTTTGTGACATCACGCAATTCGATTTCGACAATCCGTTGTACGACATCGAAGACATCCGCCGGATCAATCCGCAGCGGTATGAGATGGAACAATTGACGGCCATCGTGCATATCGACGAAGAAAACGGGGTCGCCGTCGGTTACAAAGACGTCACGGACAAAGAATTCTGGATCGCCGGCCACATGCCGGACTACCCGTTGATGCCGGGAGTCATCCAGTGTGAAGCGGCCGCGCAATTGGCCGGATTCTACGCTCGGAAATACGACATCATCGGCGGCGATTACTTGGGATTCGGCGGACTGGAAGACGTCCGCTTCCGCGTGCCGATTTTTCCCAATTGCCGGCTGATCTTGATGGCGAAAGTCGAACGAGTTCGTCGCAACCGTCGCGGCGAATTCGCGTTCCAGGGTTATGTTGGCGAACAGTTGGCATTCCACGGAACAATGATCGGCGTGCCGATCCAGCGCGAGCGAAGCAGCGAGTAGTGTGACGAGTCATGAATCCCGCGCCGCCACCCGACTTGAAACCCTATTTCCTGACGGTCGATGACTTGGACGGTCCGATTGATTGGCGCCAGTTTTTCGGCAACGACAATCCCATCGAACTCGACATCGGCTGCGGTCGCGGCATGCATCTGGTCAACGCCGCGCTGGTCGATCCAAACGTCAATTATTTGGGCATCGAAATCGACTACCGCGTTGGCCGTCACGGAGCCAAACGCTTGAAAAAACGCGAGATGCCGAACGCCCGCGTTCTCGGCAGCGATGTCCGCGTCGCACTCGAAAAGTACATTCCACCGGCTTCGGTCGCCGCCGCGCACGTGTATTTTCCCGATCCGTGGTGGAAACAAAAACACAAGCGGCGGCGGCTGTTCACCGACGAGTTCGCCGATCAACTGGCCATCATCCTGCAACCGGGTGGCCTGCTGCATTCGTGGACCGACGTGTCGGATTATTTCGAGGTCATCGCGGCGTTAATGAATCACCATCCGCGGTTTGAAGCCCGAACACCTCGACTAGAACGCGAGGCCACCGATGACTTGGACTATGCGACCAGCTTCGAACGCAAGAAACGCAAGTGCGGATACCGCATCCACCGAGGCCTTTGGCAACGATTGCCGGAGCCGAAACCGTAAGGCTAGCGGGAAGCGTTAGCTTCCTAGTACTACAGCGCTAGGTCTGGTTTTTCGGCCATTTGCAGCGTTTGATTAGGGTGAGTTTGATGCCGAGACGATTGAGTTTTCTTTTTGTTGTTTT
>CAUZVF010000985.1:0-3131 GCA_963582955.1 Planctomycetota bacterium | reverse complement strand
GGCATTACTGCTTATTGAAAGGGAAAAACGACGAGGCGCTGCGGTGGTACAACGAGGCACGCGACGAGATGCCGCCGTCAGAACAGCCAACGCTTGCTGAGTTCATCCAGTCGCTGCAGAGACAGTCAGCGCTGTCGTTGTTTCAGTCGATTTGCCTTTCGCGGCTGAACGGCTCGATGAGTTTCAACGCAACTTTCTTCCCGATCTCAGCAAAGGCGAACGAGGTGCCGATGGGACGATGTGGAACTTTGTTGAGGCGCGCCGTGTGCTTGATCCGAAAGGACTCTGCGCGGCTCTGCTGAGAGACTTCTACATCGCCGAGGTGTTCCTGAGCCTTGACGTGGCGGACGACGCCCAGCAGTTCCTCGAATCGGAAACGCTGATGGCAGACTCGGATGTCGGCAGGCTGAGTCATTCGATCGTACTCAGCCAGCTCTTGCTGATTCAATCAAAACACAATGCCTATGCAAACTTGCTTACGGACAGACTGTTGCCGTCGGCCATCAAAGTGTCGAATGCCAGAGGAAATCTCAATCGCAAGTCGGTTGACGTGTTTCTTTCGGAAGGCGTCCTCGTTCTCGCCGCCGGAATGGCAATGATGCCAGTATTCTCGACCGAGTTCTTGAAGACTCTCGAACGCGACCAGTTGCTGGCCATGACCGACGATTGGCAACAACAACGCGGTGACAAGGATGACGAAGTCCATGTCTTGGCGATTGATCTATTCCTGGAAGCGGCATTCACCCGGCTGAAAGATGCACAACAGCGCGAAGCCGCCACCGCGCGGCTCAAAGAGAACTCGAAGCAGAAGACGTACCCCGACAGTCAGCAAATCATGGAAATCGTCAAAGCCTTCCGCGAATCACAAAAGGCCGTGCACAAAGAGGCCACACCGCAATCGACGGAATAATTGCCGTATGCGACCCTGAACCATTATTATCTTGCCGTCTCGCATCACAGCGCTAAGAAAGTGGGAACGAATCGGCTCCCGGAAATCAAATGGGGAGCACGCATTACCTGAACGGACATGGTACGCGTCCTGTTATGGCGGCCGCGCCGAGCGCCAAATCATTAGAGGTCGCTTCAAAACCCTGTTGTAGCCGGAGTCGCAAGACGTCGAACGAGAACTGCCCGAATTCTTGCGGATCCGGCGACTACAAATGCTTCACAGCGTGGCTGAGGGGGCTCCACAATGGGCTCCACAATGGGCACGCCGATGGGCCAAAGTGACTTCGGTGTCATCACATCTTCCCGCAAATACGTTGTTGGGCTAGAATTACGCCCCACAAATTTCGTGCTGGTTTATGCTTTGCACGCTTGCGAGTGGCTCGTTTGACGGCAAGCCACCGCCGCCGATTTATACCAGGAATACGAATGGTGAGTATCAGCCTCTCGGTTGTCATCCCGGTCTACCAAGGAGAATCGTTCCTTGAAGACTTGGCTGATGCTCTGGCCACGCTGAAGACCGAACTCGACAAGCAGCAACGTCCGATTTCTTTGATCGAAGCTATTTTTGTTGACGACGAGGCCACCGACAATTCCGCCAAGATTTTGGACGCACTTCAGGAGCGTCACCCGTGGATTGCGGCGGTTCACCTTTCCCGAAACGTCGGACAACACTCCGCGACCGTTGCCGGCATTTTGCGCTCCTGCGGTGATTGGGTGGCGACGATTGACGAAGACCTCCAGCACGATCCGAAATTCCTCGTTCCGCTGTTGATGCAGGCCATCGAAAATCACCTCGATATTGTGTACGCGAAACCTGAAAGTGCCGTGCATGAATCCGTTTTGCGAGATTTCTCGTCACGAACTGTCAAGCGACTGTTCGGATTCCTGACGCGTAACCCGCATGTCACAAAATTCAATAGCTTCCGCATGATCCGTGGCCCGCTCGCTCGGGCCGCCGCGTCGCTGGCAACGGAACGAACTTATTTCGACATTGCACTCACTTGGTTCTCGAATCGCATCGGAGTGCTGACAATTCCGATGAAGGACCAACGTTACGTCCAACATCGCACCAGCGGTTACAGCCTGAAGTCGTTGGTGCGACATGCCGTGAGATTGGCGTTGGGTTGCGAAATGAGAATTCTCCGAGCCGGTACGTTAATCGGATTTGCCACACTAAGCGTCAGTGTCCTGTTGTCGGCGGCCGTGTTGAGTCAGAAGTTGTTGTTCCCCGAAACGGTTGACCTGCCGGGCTGGAGTTCTCTGATGTTGGCCGTGCTGTTTCTGGGTGGGCTGGTTGCGTCACTCGTGGGCATTTCGCTCGAGTATCTTTCGGTACTCGTGTTACAAGCGCTGGGTAAACCGACCTATTACGTTGTCGACAGGAGTCTCGATGATGCCGTCCTAGAACATTTCAGACGGGATGCCCATGATATTGCTGCGTAGCGACACGCCACGTATGTCAATTGTCGGTGTTTTCGGACAAGGTCTGATTGGATCGGCGATCGTCCAACAACTCCGGAAAACGCGTCTGATCGTCGATTCGCAATCCAAGTTGGATTGGACGTTGGTGTCCGCGCTACGGCTTCAGCTTCAAGAAATCGAACAGCGTTTGGTGACAGCGTTGGGCGATTCCGGCGGAATGTTGGATCTCGTTTGGAGTGCTGGAAAGGCGGGATTTTCGGCGACTGACGACGAAGCCTCGCGAGAACGCGACACCTTTTCCGCCGTCATCGACATGGCTGGGAGTGTTGTCAAGCAATGCGGGAATCTCGACGCGAGCTTCCATCTGGTCAGTTCCGCGGGCGGATTGTACGAAGGACAGCAACGGGTCGATGACGACTCGGTTCCGATTCCTCAACGGCCGTACGGTCGGCTGAAACTGGAACAAGAACGAATTCTTATCGACACACCCATTTCGATGCAACGTCACATCTATCGGCCATCGTCCGTCTATGGATGGCTGCGGGGCGGCAAGCGACAGGGCCTGATTCAGACAATGGTTTACAACGGCCTGCTGAATCATGAGACGGTCATCATCGGTAACATGAATACGCTACGCGACTATATTTGGGTCGAAGATGTTGCCCAGACAGTCACCAATCACATTGGGTGCCGCAAGTCTTCGGCAAATCCGGCGATTCACATTTTGGCCAACGGATGTCCGTGTTCGATATTTCAAATAA
>CAUZVF010000984.1:0-3134 GCA_963582955.1 Planctomycetota bacterium | reverse complement strand
TTGGATGAACTGTACGTCACCGACGTTCGTGAATCCCTCACCACCCACGGCATCGCCCAGAAACGTGTCTTCTAATCCCAACTTCAGGCCGGTGAGATCTTCGATCGCATACGAATACTCGGCACTCGTCAATCGCCGCATCACCACTCGCCCCGGGTCACCGGCATTCTTCTTGACGAAAGAATCGAGAGCACGGCGTATTCGATCGATCAAATTCGTTCGCTGAGATTCCGTCGGTTGCGCCGCCGCTTTGGGTGGCATCTGTTTGGTCCGCAGCATGCCAACCACTTTTTCCCACGTTTTGAAACGACGTGAGATATCCGGAACCGTCGTCATTTGCTGGAGATTCACATTCGCTTCGGCACTGTCATCTCCATGACAGTCGAAGCAGTGCTGACGCAACAGCGACCGCACTTCGTCATCAAATTCACCAGCCAGCGTACTCGTCACCGTCATTGCTGCCGTGAAGACGAACGTCAGGCACGCAATCCGTCGGCCGAGCCGCGACAATGTTACAGACGCATGGTGTCGATATGTCATCAAACCGTTCACGCGCGACGGGGTTCCATTTTCAAGTTTCCGCAATTTGAAACGTGTCGGATTATTTCAACGACACCAGGAATTCTAACAGATCGGCGGCTTGTTGCAGGGTCAGGTCGCGGAGCAATCGGTCGGGCATCAGCGATTTCTTTTGCGGCCGCAATTCTTCCACCTCGTCCGCCGGGATGCGCACTTGCTTGCCCTTTCCCTCTTTTAGCACGTTGAGGACGATTTGCTGTTTGGTTTTCTCGACCAGAATTCCGGTTAGCACTTTGCCGTCGGTTGTGACCAACAGGTGCGTCGCGAATTTCGGGTCGATCTTCTTGGAGGGATCGACCATCGATTCCAGCAATTCGTGGCGTTTGTACTTCTTGCCGATGTGGCTCAGGTCGGCACCGAGCGCTCGGCCGGTGTCATTCAAGCGGTGGCAGTTTCTGCATTGCAGTGCCGCCGCGTTCAAGAACAATTGGCGACCCTGTTTGGCGTTGCCTTTCATTTTCAGGATCAATTGCGAATCGACAATGTCGCCCAGACGTTGCGTGCGTTGGCTTTCTGGCACGAATCGCTCGAACAGGTCACGGATATTGGCATCGGGGTGAGCCATGGCCCGCGTGACGGCCGCGGTTCTGACCGATTCCGGTGATTGACGGTTGGCCACTATGCGTGCCAAGAGGAAAGCACCGCGCGTCGACGAAAGCAGCCGGTCAATGTCTCCGTCATGCTCGTCCGCGGCGGCGCCGTTCGCCTGCAGAGTCTTGGCCGCTGCCGCGTATTCCTGATGTTCGTCTGGTTTTGCTTTCGCGTCCTTCTCGTCGGACTTTGGCAATTGCAGGATCCAATCGTGAATCAATTCCAATCCTCGCGGATCGGTCAGATTCGAACCGATGTGCGGCATGCGTCCTCGGCCAAACTTTGCAAGACGATAAAACATCACTGACGCAAACGGATCGCCGGGCGTCACGAGACTGGCATCCGTCAGACCGAAGTTGCCGTGCATCGGTTTTTCGTTAACCAAATTCGTGTCTTCGATCTTTGTATCGAACTTCAACACCATCTTCGCGTTGCCGCCGCCGTCGGCAACGTGGCAGATCGAACAATTTACGTGCAGATAGGCGCGTGCTCGCGCATCGACGGTTGCCGTTTCGTCGTAGGGGTTCCGCAGCGACTTGAATTCAGCGGGCTTCTTCTTGATCGACGCTGTGAACACGCCCGCGTGATCGAACGACCGCAATTGATTGTCGATAACTCGGCCGTAGTCGTGGTCCTTATTCATTTGATCGGTTCGCAGGCCGAGTACAAACGTTGCCGCTCGCGAGTGGCAGAACATGCACTCGTTGCGACTAGGCACATGCCACGTTTGCTGTCGCTTGCCGCCGCTGGCACGGTCGTCGCTGATGCTCAGCACGAGGTCGCGACCGCGAGCTTCAACAAGACTGGCGTCCGTTTGTTCGTCGTTCCAGAGATAGGAATAACCCAGCCAATGGTTTTGCTGCTTGACGAGGATGCGAGTTTCGATCCGCCGCTGCGACTTGGGATTCCCAATTTCCATTTCGAGTGAGATTGTTTCGGCCGCAACGGTGCCATCGTCGAAGCTCCACGTGCCGCCACCGAACTTGATCTTCGACTCGCCCGGCAACCCGACGAAACGCGATTTGATACCATTGTCGATCCATTGCGGTGCGTTGACCGAGAATGGAATGACTCCCGTCGCCAGCTTGTGATCCTTAACGGATGCGAGCAAACCCGTTTCGCTCAACCGGCGCGGGAATTCGCGATTGGCTTCGGCGGCGGGAGCCTTGACCAACTCGTAAAGCTCGCCGCTGGGATGATCCATCAACAGAATCTCGCCGTCGCGTGTCACGCCGAACGTTGGGATTCGCAACGACGTGTTTGCCAAGACACGCTGCTCGACGGCCTTCTTGCCGTCAAAGCGGAATGCCCAAATCATGCCGTATTCGTAATCGCCGTAAAAATAGACTCCGTTCAGCTCCGGGTGTTTTTCTCCATAGTAAACGTATCCGCCCGTGATCGAGCGGCATTCGCTGTGATGATGTTCAACGATCGGCGGCAAAATTGGCCCGGGACCTTGTTTCTTGTTTGGGTGAAATGGGTGGTCGCCTTCTTGGACACTCCAACCGTAATTGCCACCCTTTTCGACGCGCCAAATCATTTCCCACAAATCCTGGCCGACATCGCCGCACCACAGGTTTCCGTCTCGGTCGAAACTCAGACGCCACGGGTTGCGAAACCCGTGAGCCCAAACTTCCGGCCGCGCGCCGGGATAATTGACAAACGGATTGTCTTTGGGAATCGAGTACGTCTTGCCCTTGTCGGGATTGTCGACGTCGATCCGCATGATGACCGAGAAGAGATCATCAACGCCTTGGCCCGTTCCCTTCGGATCGGAACCGCTGGTGCTGTCACCGGTGGAGATATAGAGGAACCCGTCGGGCCCGATGATGGCCTCGCCGCCGTTGTGCCCTCCGGCCAACCACTCGATGATGATTTCCTCGCTGTCGAGTGACATTGTGCGCGGATGTTTCAATGTTGTTCGAAACCGCGAAACGCGGCTCTGTTTTTCTTCGGATTTGTCC
>CAUZVF010000983.1:0-3136 GCA_963582955.1 Planctomycetota bacterium | reverse complement strand
GCTGTTGGACCAAGGCTCGCCAAGGGTGCCCACGATGGATCAACTCGGAACAATCCGCAAGCGAGCCATCATGCTGACCGGTGCGGCCAACCGAGGCACGTTGAACACGTTTTCGCTCGACGACGAACCGCCGAAACTACGCGACCGCTATGGACGGCATCGGTTCGGACAAACCCTGCTGCTGGCTCGGCGATTGGCCGAGGCTGGCGTGCCAATGGTGGCCATCCATTTTAACGAAATGACGGTCTGCGATGGATGGGACCTGCACAGCCGGAATTTCGAAGCGTTGCAGGGCGAATTGCTACCAATGATCGACCAGAGTATTTCGGCGCTGTTGGAAGACCTGGACCGGCGCGGCAGCTTACAAGAGACGCTGGTTGTCTGCATGGGTGAATTCGGCCGCACTCCGAAAATCAACAAGAATGCCGGACGCGATCACTGGGGCGAGTGTTCCTCGACGGTGCTTGCCGGTGGCGGTATTCGCGGCGGACAAGTCTACGGCAAATCCGACAGAAACGCCGCATACCCTCAGTCACATCCTGTCGATCCTGCCGATATCCAGGCAACAATTTATCATTGTCTGGGACTAGACGCGCAACAACACATGTACGATCTGTCACAACGGGCTTGGCCGATCACCAACGGTCAAGTGATTCGTGAACTTCTTTGAACTCAGCGCGCAAGCAATCGCTGAATTCGCAAAATTGCTGGCAGCGAATGAGCTGATGGGCACGAAAACAAGGGGTGGCCATTTTGGTTTTGCCTTATTCGTCCCGGCCGAGCAAATTCGACTGTTTTCGGTTTGATATCTTGAGCACTTGAGCCTGTAAACCAATGAGCCACCGACCCCGTATCTTAGGACAGGCACTCCCACCAACCGGGAGGTCCACTGGATCAAGGTGGTGCACCGGAACCCACGAAGCAGACGCTACCCCGGCTGCTTGATGATCAAGGTTGGCGCCTCACCGCTACCTACCACTCGTACTGAAACCCGGCGTTTCCGGAATGCTCGATCTGACCGCTGCCGAACAGCACGTCGTATCCGAGGTACAGACTGGTGTCGCGGTTCAGAGTTAACGCCGTGCCGCCGATGCCGATGACGACCAATTCTTTGGGCAAATTCACGCCTTGAGTCGTAAACACCGCGTTTGTTCCAGCGAAAGTGGAGGCCACGTTGGTGTTGTTACCGAGGTGCTCACGCATCCATCTCATATGAAATTGCGGAGCGTATTCCCGGCCACTCTGACCGTAGTACGACTTCGCAATTCGCAAACCGAAGTTTGACCGCAATGAATCGGTCTGCTGGTTGGCGACTGTCAGATTCAGGAATCCCGCGCCCGTCTCGGTGAAATTATTCTGCCCCAGAAGAATATACTGCAGCCCGACAAACGGCTGGACTTCCCAGTTCATCACGTTTGTGTTTGTGCCAAGTTCCAGATAGCCGCTGAATTCGTGTCCGTCAAATTCTCCGTTCGCGATCCGGCCCAGCGAGTTAATGCGGCGTGCCGATTCATATTCGGAGTATCCATAATTCGCGATACCCATCCAATAATGCTCGTCACCGAAAGTGTGACTCTGATAAACACCGGCCTGAAAGTTGTTCACGTTGACGTTGTTCAAACTGTTGTTGCTGCGAAATCCCGTGTTGTTGTATCCGAAAGACAGGCCTTGGTACCCGCTGCCATCGACGATTCGGTGCATGCCAACCGCCGCTCCGCCACCACGGTATTTGAGACCGGCCGCCTGGAAGTTGCCATCCAACTCACCGTAGCCGCCATAACCGTCGAACCACCCCGTCCATCCGCTCAGATCAATGCCGCCGCCGTAGAACGGGCTGGCGTCATCCCAATAACCGTCGTCCGCATACCATCCGTAATCGTCCGCAGACGGACTTTGACCTCGGACAAAGTCCAAGCCGCCCACGATTCCCGTGCGCGTCGTGAGGGCGCGGACACGGTTCGCGATTGACTGAATATGAGCGTATCGTTGTTGGATCGTGGCACTGCGAATGCTGCCAAAACTGGCGGCTCCGATTTCATCCAACGCAGTTTGCAGCGGTGCAGCGGTGAGTCCCGCCAGCGTGTTAATGACACTCGCCGCGTCTCCGGTGGGATCGGCCGCGGCGAGCGGAGCCGCCATATCGAGACCGGCTCCGACCGACATTTGATTCTGAGTCACGCCGGCCGCGACGAAGTTGGTTTGGTTGATAACCAGTTGCACATTGTTGGCGTTGGTGACCAAACTACCCAACAGGATTCCATTGTTGAACGTTGCGCCGGCCAGAGTGGTATACGCGCCCGAAACACCCGTTGTCGTATTGAGAAAGGTGAAGGTAGTTCCCAAGGCGTATGTGCCCGCGGCGGGCAGAACTTGCACGGTCGTGCCGGTTTGGATCGCGGCGTTGCCAGTGACGTTGACTTGATCGTGACTGGTTCCGGCCACTTCACTGCCCGGAGTGACAGGTGCGACTTCCAGTTGGAACGTCGAACCGGTGTTTTGGTTAAACGTCCCGACGACGTTCGTGACGCCGATCGAATTGCCCGGAGCCATCGTGCCACCGGTGGCGACGGTGACGTTTCCGGTGATCGTGCCCGTTCCGCCCAAGATCGCGCCGGTGTTGACGGTCGTGTTGCTGGTGATGGAACCGTTGACATCCAGACGTCCGCCATTGATGATCGTCGCGCCGGTATAAGTGTTGGCACCAGTGAATGATAGTGTTCCTGCACCGGCCTTGGTCACCGTTCCCGCGCCGCTGATGACGTTGCCGAAGCTCGAGTTGGCCGCTTGGTTGAAGACCACCGCGGCGTTGTCAACGATATTTCCGCCCAACATCGACGTGTCGCCAGTGAACTGCAAGATTCCGGCGTTGGCCGTCGTCGTACCGGCGTAGGTATTCGTGGCACTCAACGACAGAGTTCCCACGCCAGTCTTCGTTAATCCACCCGTTCCGCTGAATACTCCGCTGAAGGTCGAAGTTCCCCCCGAGGCCGTGTCGATCGTTCCGCCGCCCGCGTTCAGTGTCACGGCATCGGTGAGGTTGAGATCGGCCGACAGATTCAGCGTCCCGCCACCGAAAATGATCCCCGTGCCCAGCGTTCCCAGCCTGTCCGCGGCGTCAATCGACACGATACCTTGA
>CAUZVF010000982.1:0-3138 GCA_963582955.1 Planctomycetota bacterium | reverse complement strand
GGACGGAGGTAAGATGCCAATTCGTCGCAGTCGCTGCACCAGACGCCACCCCAGCAACGGACGCAGCGAACATATCAGAACTCCCAAACACCACGCGCCGACGATCAATGGCAACAAAGGTTTCAGTACCAGACTGATACGTTGGCCCACGGACCGCGCACTCGGCCGTCCAAGCGTCGAAACAACCGCCGCAGGTTGCCCGGGCTGCTCAGGTACGGAGCCACCTGGATCAACGACTGGCGCAGATGCTGGTGCTGGCATCGCAACTGCGTCGACTGAGATCTCGGCCGAAGGAAATCGTTCGGCAACAAGGCTGTCAAGGCTGACCGTCGATGGGACCGGAATCAGAAGCCACGTTGCTACCGGAGCCACCGCTGTCACACTCAGCACCGTGACCAGTGCGACGTACTTCGCGTTTGACGAACTGCGTCGCAGCAATCGCATCATCCCGGCACCGAGTAATCCCAGGGCTGCAAACTGCCACAGCGAATGCACGAGCACCCAGCCAAAGCGGTCGATGACAACATGCGAAAACGGCCATTGAAGGCCAGGCAGTGTATTCATGACTTGCCCTCCATTTCGTCAAGCAACCGTCGCGCTTCATCAATTTGCTGCTTCGAGGCTTTTCCGGCAGAGAGCGCCTGCAGCACAAGACTCATGGTCGAACCGTCGTAGACTTTGTCGATCAATTCCGTGAGAAACTTCTTCGCAGCCCGCTCATGCGTGATCGCGGCCCGCCAGATATGCGGCGTCGCTTTCTCGTTCCGTTTCACCAGCCTCTTGGTCAACATGACCGCCAGCATTTTGACGGTGGTGGAATAGTTCGTTCCTTTGGCTTCATTCAGCCGTGTGTGAATCTCACGCACCGGACTCGGCCCGAGTTCCCAAAGAACCCGCAGAATCTCCAGTTCAACCGCCGTCGGCTGAGTCGACCCCAACTCACGCATCAGTCTTCCTCCACAGGAGATGCTCAGGCAAACTCTTCGTCGGACACGATGACTTTTTCGCCACACAGGACGAAACAGCGAAAGCCTTCGCTATCACGAGTGTAGCGAAAGGCTTCGCTAATGCAAGTGAGAAAGTGAGAATTTGCAGATGTATAATTATATCCACTAACCGTGGCTGCAGCAGCGCGGCGGAGTGTCAACGGAAAAAGGGTAAAAGATCAAGGCAGGCAGGGGTGATTGCAAACTCAATCAATCCGCGTCAACACTTCTTGGAACGGAACCTGAGCCAACTTACCAAACAAATCGTGAGACGTCAGTTTGGCGCGTGAGAGTTTCGGTGACGACACTCCGCAGAGGAATCGTGCCAATGACTCGGGTTCAGACAACGCATCGGGTTGCTGTCGCCGCAATTCGGCCGCTTCTCGCAGCAGATGCTCATCGACACTCAAGTCGGGCCGATCGGTCAATTTGGCCGCGTGCCCTTCTCGACACCACGAGCAGTGGCCGCACGCTTTATCGAGCGCGTGGTCGAAATGGGCGTTCAACGAAGAAACCTGGCAACCGTCATGAGCGGCCAAGTCCAACACCTGCTGCAACCGAGCTGTCTCGCGAGCTTCACGCTGTTTGGCCTGCCGATGCAGTGAGTCAGCCAGGGCCGCCGAGTCGTCCGGCATCTTCAATCGTCGATAGCGGTTCCGGACGCCCGCGACTTTGACTTCCAACATTTGCTGCTCGCCCAGGTAATCCAACGCCCGGACGACGCGGTCACGTGTCGAGCCGATCGCCGACGCCGCCTGATCGACGTCGATTGACAGCCATGTCTTCTTCTTGTGCGACTGCCGAAACACGTTGGCTAAGAACTCGCGGCGGTCGCCTTCGAATTTGTCTAAAATCTGTTGCGAAGTCAGGATCGGTTTGAACTGATAGCTGCTGTAAAACGGAGTGCCACCTTTCAGAAATTCTTGCAATTCCAGATATGTCAGCAGCGTGCGAACGACCAAGATGCGGATGTCGTGCGCCTGCGACAGTTCATAGTAACTGACGTCGAATTCCGTCTCCTGCGAGAACACATCATCCAGCAGACTGCGAATCGCCGATAACGTGGGCGTGTCGCCGTAAATGAAATTCTCCAACACATTCAGGTCGTCGAGACAAACAAGCGTTTCGCAAATCGACTCGTCACCGTCGCGTCCCGAGCGGCCGATCTCTTGTGAGTAGTTTTCCAAACTCTTCGGCAGGTTGTAGTGGTAGACGTATCGGATGTTGGCTTTATCCACGCCCATCCCAAACGCAATCGTCGCCACAACAATTCCCGTTTGCGTTTCCAGAAACCAATCTTGCACCGCCGCGCGTGTCTCGGCCTGCATTCCGGCGTGATAGGCTTTCGCCTTCAGCCCGGCCGCCGACAAACGCCCGGCAACTTCCTCGGCCGTTCGCTGCAACGTGACATACACAATCGAAGGCCCCGCCGGCCGCTCGCGCAACCGCTGCAACAACAGATCGTCACGTCCGGACGATTCGACGGAAGTCGTCAACAGCGTCAGATTTGGACGATAGAATCCAGTGCAAGTCGCATGTTCGGGCGAGATATCCAATTCGCGGCACATGTCGTCCAGCACCGGCTTCGTCGCGGTCGCCGTCAGCGCCAAGACGCGCTCTGCCCGGCACAGTTTGGCGAATTCGGCGAGTTTCAGATAATCCGGCCGAAAATTATGTCCCCATTCCGAAATGCAGTGTGCCTCGTCGATAGCAAACAGCGACACGTGCGTCCGCAGAATCATCTCCCGAAACCGTTCGTTGTTAAACCGTTCAGGAGCAACATACAACATCCGCAATTCGCCGCCACGCACATGATACATCACCTCCCGGTACTGATCGGCAGTCAGAGTCGAATCCAACCGCTGCACGGCAATCCCACGCGTCCGCAACGCGTCAATCTGATCCTTCATCAACGCGATCAACGGCGACACGACCAATGTCAGCCCCGGCAACAACAAAGCCGGCAACTGAAAACACAACGACTTCCCGCTGCCCGTCGGAAACACCGCAGCCGCCGACCGCCCCGCCATGAGGTTCTCGATGACGTCGCGTTGTCCCGAACGGAATTCCTCGAAACCGAAATGTTCCCGCAGAGCGGTTTGAATGTCTTGGGTCATGGGTGAGTCCATTTGGTAAATAGGGTCGTGTGTCC
>CAUZVF010000981.1:0-3138 GCA_963582955.1 Planctomycetota bacterium | reverse complement strand
CTCTCGCCACCCGTAGGACTCGCTTGCAAACAGTGCAGCAACTGAATCCCAAGAACCGGATCGCGATACGGATTATCGGTGTGCGCCGCCAATCCGACAGGCGTGTAAGCAAGATGACCGGTTCGAGGTTTCGACTCGACATCAAACACGCGGCCGTAGTTGGTTTCACGGACAAAACCAATCTTGTTTGCGACCTCTTTAACCTGTCCAACATCGGTGGGAACGTCACGCAATAACGCGAATCCGAAATCGGTCAGCAATCCCAGCCAACGGAATAGTCCGTCGTCGTTTTGGAATTCGGAGAAGGTCAAAGCCGGCAACTCGTTGATAATCTCCGCCGTCCAGAGCCGAGGCCGCGCGCTCCGGTGCTGGCGTTCGGCCTTCGAGTAACAATGATTTCGCAGCCAACGCGGGTCAAAGGCCGCGGTTTCGCCATCATCCCAATCTATGTGCAGCGAACCGTCTTCGCGGATCCCGTGACGCAGCGGTTTGATGTCAGGCGGAATGCTCGCGGCGTCAACGACTCGTTGGCTGGTGCCTGCGGCGAACGTGGTTTCCACCAGTCCGTTATCCCGCAGCCAGATCCAATGAAATCGGCTCTGATGCCCGTCGTCCCAGTCGACAACGAAACTGCGGTCGTTCGTCTGGATCTGTTGAATGCGATAGCGCTTCGTATGCGGCATGTCATCAATCCCTTCACAACGGTCTCGGTATTGCGACCGTATTTGAACCGATCGAATCGGCTGCCATCAAGTGACGCAAGTGGAACTTCTATTGGCGCGTTGCCGACGGTAACATCAATAGTCCGACTGAGTTGTAAAAACAAATGTCTATGATCTCGTTAGCCAAACAACTATTCCGTCTGCTGAAACAACACGGCACGCGGATCGTTTTTGCCGAGAGTTGCACGGCCGGGTTGGTGTCCGCGACTCTGGCCAGAGTGCCGGGGGTTTCGCAGTGGCACTGCGGTTCGGCCGTCACTTACCGTTCGGAAACGAAAACGGAATGGCTGGATGTGTCCGAGGCAACTCTGAAACGACACACAGCCGTCAGCGAACCGGTCGCACGGCAAATGGCCGTCGGAGTATTAAAAAAGACGCCGGAAGCCGGACTCTCCGCCGCAATCACCGGGCACTTGGGGCCCGATGCACCGACCGATCTCGACGGAGTTGTCTACATCGGCATCGCTCGGCGAGCGGGAAAGAAAATCAAGGCCGTCGGAGTTTGGCGGCACCAGCTCCAACAACAAACTCGCTTGCAACGGCAAAAAGAGGCCGTCACGCTGATCTTCGAACAACTGCTCGCCGAATTGTAGCTAAGTACGTCCCGCGAGCCGAGCGGGACCCCAAACCTGACTCGCAACAGAAAGGGCATCCATTGGTTTCACCGATAACGCTCGATCCTGAACAGTGCCGGCTGCGACAACGACGACTTGTTGAAAAAATGCACGCATTGAACTTGGATCGTGCGATACTGGTCCAGCGCGAACACGTGCAGTACTTCACCGGGTTTCGTCCGCACAAACTAATGGCGGCCATCGTCAGCTTGGATGCGGATGGAACCTGTCTTCTCGTCGCTCCGAATGCAGCACCCGAAGGCGCGGCTGCCGACGAGATTGGTACGTTCGAGGCTCAGTGGCGTGCGACGTTGCGGCAAGAACAGTTACAGGCCGCGGCGGAAGTATTCAAGAAAATGTTGGACGGCAAGCCGACATCGAAACGGGTCGGCGTGGAATTCTCGTCGTTTGGCCCGCACTGCCGACAAGCGGCCGGACTGACTGATACAGTCGAAACCGTCGACTTGGAACCGCCGTTGTGGCAACTGCGGCGAAACAAAGCTGCCGACGAATTGGCTATGATCCGGCGTGCCATCGAGTGCACCGATGCGATGTACGCGCGTGCGAAAGAAATCATCGAGCCGGGAATCACGGAACTCGAAGTCTTCAGCCAATTGCACGCCGCCGCCGTCGAAGTTGCTGGTGAACCATTGACCGATATCGGCAACGATTACCAATGCAACTCACCGGGCGGCCCGCCGCGTCCTCGGCCCGCGCAAAGCGGCGAGTTGTTCGTGCTGGATCTTGGCCCCGCTTACCGCGGCTTCTATGCCGACAACTGCCGCACCTTCGCTGTCGATCAAACCAATGACGAACAACACAAAGCCTGGCAATCGATTGTGGCAACTCTCGACATGGTCGAAGAAACCGTGAAGCCGGGAGTGCGATGTCAGGACCTTTTCAACAGCGCCAAGGACATGCTGGATGAATACCGGCCCGATTCGTTTTTCCATCATTTGGGCCACGGCTTCGGCCTGTTTCCACACGAAGGACCGCATCTGAATCCAAACTGGGACGACACATTCCAAGAGGGTGACGTCTTCACCGCCGAACCCGGTTTGTACGAGCCGGAGTTGAAAGCCGGCATTCGTCTCGAGCAGAATTACCGAGTCACGGCCGACGGGATCGAACGGCTAACTTCGTTTCCGCTGGATCTTTAGAGTCAAAGGATCTCTTGCGGATAAGCGTTTGCCGCTTGCAGCGCCTCGGCATACATGGCACCGCACGTTTGGCCGCGGTAACGGGCCAGAGCTTCCTTGGTTCGCTGGGCGCCATCCAGTTTCGAGGGGTCGTATTCTTGATTGCGGACTAATGCCATCAATCGTCCCAGCCATTCGATGGCTTGAGGCCACTCGTCGGTGACGTCCACAAACGTATCCGGCTCGAAACCGATCGTGTGACGCGGCCCGTTGTCGAACATGTAACTCCGGCTGGGCCGTTTGAACGGTTGAAGCGGATTCGCCAGCAGGCGGTCGCCGTGCCCCAGCGCAACCTTGCTGAGCTGTGAAGCCACTTCGTGATCGGTATGCCGGTCGTGCGGCCACAGCCGGAAGGCGATATCCGGTTTCACGTCGGCGACGACTTCCGCGACGGCGCGTTTCGTCTCGTCGTTCACGTCGTATCGCATTGATGCGTACGGCAGAAACCGCACGTCGACTCCATAGCTGCGAGCAATGGCTTTCGTGCCTTCCAGCAACTTGTCGGCGCGGCCGCGCACCGGTTTCCAATTTGTGTAGTTGCCGATGATCGACAGCACAACCACACGATAATTCTTGCGCACGGCCTTCAGCAGAATCCCAGGA
>CAUZVF010000980.1:0-3143 GCA_963582955.1 Planctomycetota bacterium | reverse complement strand
TGGGCTTGATTTGTCGCTGATCGAGCACGTCGTAAATCACGCATTCTTCCAATGCGACGGAGAGTTCAAATTGTTGGGGAACTCCGTCGTCGAGTACCTTGCCCCAGCCCCCGACGTAATCGCCGGGTTGCATCAGCAGATTCGTGGCGAACAACAATCGGTTTGTCCCGTCGCTGAGTGTGCTCAAAGCCACGGACGTCGAATCGCAATCTGCCCAGCGGTCCAGCTTGTCGTCGAGCAACTCGCGGATGCGTGCGGCGTCGGAAGTCCGTTCTTTCTGTAGTTTCTCGCCCGGCTGCCAACTGCTGTTCTGTTGAGGCAGCTTGATCACGTTCGACAGTTTCGCGACGAGATGCTGGTCGGCGATCACGATGCCGCCGCGCTTAGCGAAGTCGTGAATCGTGTCGTAGATGTGTCGCGGCAGCACTCGACAACCTGGCAGAGCGATCGCTTCGTATCCGACCAGCCCCTGCTCCTCGATGTCGGCTTCGTAGATAACGTCCACCGGAATGTGCGCGGCCTGCAGCTTGGCGTACATCGATCCGGCCTCTTGCGCCCGGAAGTCCATCGCGTCGCGATAAGCGAGCACGGCATTGGCCGTTGATAATAACATTGCCACCTGGGCTTTGGGCGGCTTCATCTGTTTCGTGACCATTCCGTACGGAGTGAGGACCCGCCGGTTCATTTCGCTGATCGCGGCGAGCGTGTCGGGGCTCGAATACATGTAGGCGCGATGCCCGATGCCACGCACTTCCCTGAGGTCGTCGCCGGGTTTCAGGCCGGTTTTGTGTATTGACTCCAGCCCGTGGTACGAGATTCCGCCGATGCCGCGCGAAAGAGCCAGCCAGGCCGACTGCCGCATCACCGCCGGCGAATGAGCTGCCAGAAAGGAGTCGCGTTTCACGTACGGCCAGCGCGGTGCGTCGCGCGGAATGGCGACGTCGCCCCAGGCGATCAACTGAAGTTGCAACACGGTCACCTGGTCGTCGACGGCGGTCAGCCTCATCTCGTCAGCAACCAGGGGAATCCGCGCGGGCATGGGCCACGCATAGACCCAATGCAGGATCTCGTCGAGACCTCGCAAGCGGCCGCGAACGAACGGTTGCCGCAGGGCAGGATCGTGCCAGACACGCATGTCAGGCCGCAGCTCGCGAACGACTTCGCCAACTTTCGCGTGCAGCATGGCCTGGCCTTCGCCGCGTTCCCACCACCAACGATAGAAGCGGTAGTACGGGTCGTTTGTTTCGACAATACCATCGGCGGGGAGCGGTCGGTCTTTGGGTTTCATGCCCCACGGATCGGCGGCGTCCCTGGGCACGTCAAAGCCGAGTTCCCTGCGCGCCATCCGCAGCCAGTAATCGTTGCCATATACATCAAGCGTTCGCTCGGATTCCGAATTCAGCAGCGTGGCCTGCCAGCCAGGCATGTCTTTATAAGCCTGCAGGTCGCTGCGCCAGAAGTTAGTGATCGTCGCGATGTTGTCGGGATGAAAGGGATTCGGCCGCGGTTGGCCAGCTTCGTAGAAATCGTTCGCGCGCGTCTGCAGTTCTGTGCCGTTGCGCTTGAGTGCATACGCCGCCTCGACACCCTCGGCCAGACGCCGAGTGTACTCAAGCTGCAGATAACCCTGCAGCCCGTGCCGCACGCATTCATCAAACCGGTCGTGCAGATGCTGCAGACGTGGGGCTGCGGCCTTGGATTGCAACCGCTGCGGATCGTCGATTGCGTAATGCCTGCCGTCCCGCCACCGGCTGATCGTGCCAGCGTGATGCACCTTGAAGCGGTTGAAGCCATGTTTGGCCAACAGTTTTGCGTCGCCGCTGTCCCAGGCTCCTACGATCATCCTCTGTGGATTCGGTCGCTTGCGAAGATAGATCGCAAACCGTTCGCGAGCTAAGACACGCTCGTTCGTATCCCGACGCGTGAGCAAGGGATTGGACTTGCTTTCCGTCCCTCGCTCACGCTTCGGGTTACTATCATGCGCGACAACGACCGAGACCGTGTAGTCGCCACTCCGCCACAGTGCAGGCTTCAGCGGGACGTCGATCCGGAGTGGCTTGCCTGCCTTGAGCGAACCCAGTTGCATGCGCTTTTCATGGACCGGACCGCTTCTCAGGTGAGTCTGGTTGTCGACGGAGACCGCAACGCTCAGACCGTCGATGTCGTGATCACTCTTGATGATCAGCGGCGCGACGGCGCTGTCCTCGTCACGAAAATACGCATGACGGGTCGGCGGCTGTGTGATCTGGATCGCCGGGATCACTTCCTTCAGCGGCTGAACTTCATGAACTCGCACTCCGGAAAACGTGGTCGGAAACTCTGCTGCCACTCCCAGCGCCAGGCGTCCTGACGCGAACGTACTGTCGACCACTTCGACCATGAGTTGGTTGTTTCGAAACGCCCGCAGCCGTGGCCCCCGCAGCTCGAACGCCAGATGAGTGTCCGGCTTCACTCGCAAATCCGGCACGCCGTTGATTTCGCCCAACACGATTCGGCGACCGTCGACAACGCGATCGATGCGAATCGTATGAGCGGGAAAGTTCAAGTAGCTCATGGAATAATGATTCCGCGCATCATGCCAGCGACCGCACAGATAAACGTGGTCGGAGCCGTCGTTGTTCCAGACACTCGCTTCCAGCAGGCAATCACGCACCGGCGGCACCGCAGCAACCGTAAAGGCGTTGTTTGTCGCCGGCGATCGTTCTGTCAATCGTCCACCTGCGGCCGACCAGATGCCGCTGATGTCGATCCAGTTCACCTTGTTAGTCAACGGGTCGTCGAGCAGCGTCCGGGCAATCGGAATGTCCGGCCGAGTCAACTCAGCAAACTTTGTAAGCTCCTCAGCCGAGACCTTAAACAACTGAGTCAATTCAGCGGCGGCAGGCTTGAAAAAGAACTGTTTCGAAGCCACCTGCCGACTGAATGGCTTCCGCTCAGCCGCAACATCGCCGAAATCGAGCAGACACAATTGCTTCCAACTCGGAGTCATGTACACATCGGAATGCGTTTGGATATTGTGCTGCCGGACCGTCACGAAACAGCCGACAACCGATGATCGATCGTGAAAAACGTACCGATAGACTGCCGTTAGATCCGATGGTGTCTTCCGGCCCTTCCGTATGAAGGCTCCCTTGATCGTGACG
>CAUZVF010000979.1:0-3150 GCA_963582955.1 Planctomycetota bacterium | reverse complement strand
AGAATAGCAATTGCCGATAGTGTAAATTCAAGGCATCCATGTTGGCTCTCCAAAAAGCCAACATTCTCTACTCCAATTCCCTGCGAGAAAACCACCACGGACATTAAATTCCCGGAAGAACCTTTTTAACGAGGTGGATTCTAAGTGTCTGATCTATCGCAACCCAACACGCTACCAGCGACTGAGCAGCAACAACTTTCACAGCATGAGTTGGTCATCGAACGCGGCCTCAAATCGTTTGTCGATGTTGGCAACTCACTGCGTGACATTCGCGATTTGCGTTTGTATCGCGCCACACACGCGACATTTGATGTGTACTGTCGGGAGCGGTGGGGAGCTACGAAATCACATGTCAACTTCACAATTAGGGCCGCCGGAGTGCATGGCACGCTGAGTGACAACAATTGTTGTCATTTACCATCCAACGAGGCCCAGATCCGCGACCTTGGCAAAGTTGCCGATGGCGACCGAACGACAGTATGGGACGACGTACTCTGCCGGGCACCAAAACGCATCACCTTCAAAATCCTTGACCGGTTTCGCCGCGACTCGTTCGACGGCAAGAGGCCATTAGATGTGACGGGCAAAACGGCATGAACGCATACGCAACCGAGAGAATCGATGCTGCCGACGTTAAGACCGCAGCAATAGGACGTTGGCCGGTAATCCTGTCAGCCGTTGGGGGCATCGACGGCGCGATGTTGGACGGTCGTCATCACCCTTGCCCGCGTTGCGCTGGGACCGACCGATTTCGCATGATCGACGCGGAGGCAGGTGCGCTTCTCTGCAATCAGTGTTTTTTCGAATCCAACGGCGACGGATTAAGCGCGGTCATGTGGTTGACGGATTGTAGCTTTCCTGAAGCGGTTCGAGCGGTCGCGACCCATCTCGGATTGTCGACGAACGGCAAAAGCAACGGTAAGCCGACAGACATCGTTGCCGTCATTGCACGGCGAAAGCGGATTCCCATCGATGCGTTTCGGCAGTTCGGCGCTCATCCCGACAAACGCGGAAAGTTGGACGTGTGCCGCGTGCCGATGTATGGGCCGGACGGTCAGCAATGCAGTCATTTCGACTTGGCAACGTCCGATGACAAATGGCTCAAAGGAATGGCACTCAAGGGTAAGCCTATCGGCCTGTTTCTCAGAAACGGAGAGCTACCCAAAGCCGGCGAGTCAAAGGTGCTTGTCGAGGGCGTCAAGGATGCCGCCGCGTTGGCCGGGGAAGGAATTGACGCTATCGGGCTGCCGTCATCATCGCTGCCAATTAAGTTTGCCCGGTTGTTTCGGGATTGTAGCCTAATAGTCATTCCAGACCGGGATGTGCCTGGAGAACAGGGAGTGCAAAAGACGGGCGCGCGTCTGGCCGGTATCGCGAAGTCAGTCCGCATTGCCACGTTACCGACAGAGTTGAAGGCTACCGGCGGCGACGGTGTTCGCGAGATCTTGGCTAAACCGGACGGTGCGAAACTCTTGCGACAGGCAATCGAGGATGCTGTTGAATGGCAACCTCCCACGCAGTCAGATTCATCCCCCAAGCGGATCGAGAATGCTGTCGTCATCAAGACGGGCAACGAGACTTTCACGACGCCATTGTCGATGGAACGAATCCTGGCGACGGTCACTCATGCTGCGGATGGTTGGCCTCGCCGTGTTGGCTCGATGTTGTTTGCCCATGACCCGAAGCAAGAGCACGTCGACTGGCTGGCAAAGACTGCGGCGCTGTTCGGGTTTCTGGGCAGCAAGACCGGTGTGCCGCCACGATTCACCAAAGGCAGCGCTTTACATTCGCGGAACGAAGTCTACGAAGAATTGTGCCGATGTGCGCAGAACTACGTAGCGGTGGAAGAAAGTCCGCATGAGCCGATCATGACCGGTCATTACTACGCGTGCGCCATTCCGGAAGCCGGCGACGGTCACGCGCTACATTGGCTGCTGAATCGTTTCTCGCCTGCAACGCCGATCGACCGGGATCTGATTCAGGCGATGTTCATGTCGGTCATTTGGGGTGGTCCCGGCGGTTGCCGGCCCGCATTCGTGCTGACGGCTGATGCTGGCCGGGGAAGTGGAAAATCAACACTCGCGGCAATGGTTGGATACGTTGCCAACGGAGCTATCGAGCTGTCGGCGAATGAAGATGCGACGGTCATTAAACAACGGCTGTTATCACCCGAAGGAATCACTAAGCGGGTTGCGATACTCGACAACGTCAAAACTCTGCGATTCTCTTGGGCGGAACTCGAGAGCATGATCACGACGCCGACAATTAGCGGCAAGCGAATGTACGTTGGGGAAGGCCAGCGGCCCAACAATTTGACGTGGATCATCACACTCAACGGCGTCAGTTTGGCAACCGATATGAGCCAACGGTCGTGCGTCATCAAACTCGACAAGCCAAAGCACAGCGGGACGTGGGCGGAAGAAACTCGTGCCTACATCTTCGAACATCGACGCGAGATTGTCGCCGACCTGATCGCGGCATTGCGGGTCGACCGATTCAAGCTCGAACGATACAGCCGCTGGGGCGATTGGGAACGCGACGTTCTGTCTCGATTACCAGAGCCGACGGAAGCGCAACAGGTCATTCTTGAACGGCAAGCAATCGTTGATGTCGAGGCCGACGAAGCCGAACTGGTTCAGGATTTCATTAAGCAAAAGCTACTTGAATTCAGGTACGACGTGGATGCAGATCGCATCTTTCTGCCGTCCGCTGTGCTCGCGCGGTGGTACAACTGGGCTACAAATGAGAACCACTCCGTCATTGGCATATCGCGGATGCTGAAGCAGAAGATTGACGAGGGGAAGATGCCGAGTCTCTCCCGATGTGGGCGGTCATATGGCCGCGGGCTACTCTGGACTGGCGAGAATGCAGACCCTGCTACCACAACCCGGGCTGACCTACAAACGAGAATTTTGGAAAGAGAGCGAAAATAGGATAGCGAATCTTACGTCATACAGGACGCTTAGGACGGATGGATCCCATTGTACCCTTTTCAGAGCATTCAGGCGCCAGTCTTAGAATAGGTGGGGTGGTGACGTTTTTGCGGACAGTGCGTCCTCTTATTTTGGTTGTTTGATGAGAGCTTCGAACTGTGCTGGTTTGAGGTATTCGAGGCTGGAGTGTTTGCGATCGAAGTTGTAGTAGCGGGTG
>CAUZVF010000978.1:0-3151 GCA_963582955.1 Planctomycetota bacterium | reverse complement strand
GACGACCCCGACGCGAACACGTTCGCTGGCCTCGGCTTTCTTCACTTGATCTTCGGCAAACGTCGCCGTCGCTGCCACGGCCGAAACACTCAATGCCGAGCCCTTCAAAAATCGCCTGCGATCCATGACTCTTCTCCTTCTGCGTGCAAACAACAAATCCCATCAACAATCGCCGATCATTCTGCCAAAGTCGGTTGCGAATGTCGAATGCCAAGCCAATTACATTCGCAATGTATTCCCGTTAGCCAACCCTTCGTTTGTTATCACTGTATCGTAAGTGCGGCTTTTCGGTGGCGCTAAAAAAAACGGCTTGTTTTCAAAGTACGAACAGTCTCCCCTTGTCATCAACTCCCCGATGGTCAAAATAATGTTGGAAAATCGGTAATCGCAATCGTAGGACCTGCTCGATCGTCATGTCGATTATTTTTGAATGTGATCAATGCAAAACGCGTTACGAAGTCGATGAAGACGCGGCTGGCGATGTCATTTTGTGTAGTCATTGTCGGGCCGAGATCACCGTGCCTGTTCCCGCAAGTGACGGTCTGGTGATTGAATCGAACGAAGATCTCGAATCGGTCGCCGCGGCATCCAGCGTAGCCGTCGCACTGGTGCCCGACGATGCGGAAACTCCAGAAGACAGTTCCGAGATTGCGCCTGTCGATTCTGACACTAAGTTCCTTGTTCATCTGTGCGGATTCACCGCGATGGGTTTGCTGTTCATTGCCGTCGCGGTTGCCGGAATCTGGGCATTGCTGAACAGCCTTGGCACGTCACCAGAACCAATTGCCAAGAATGGCGCTGCTGTCGAACGGCCCAACGACGACGATCAGGCGGAAATCGAGCAGCTCAATGCCGAGATCAACAACCTGAAATCACGACTGGACGCTACCGAGGAAGAACTCGCCCAACAAAGACGTCAAGAAGAGAAAGAAAACGGGCGGCGCGGTGTTTTTGATTTCGGAGCATGGCCGGAAATGAAGGCCGTTCCTTCGATGGAGGAACGAGAGAAAGACGCCATCGCACGGTTCGGAAAAAAACGTGTCTTATTCGTCGAAGTTCAGGCACTTGGAATGAGGTCCGCGCAACCGATTTACGACAGGCTCCGCGCGATTGCCAAACCAAGCTACTTTTCCGGCCATCAGCAAGGCGGAGCGGCATCGATGATCGTCTCGGTGATTCTTGCTCCGGTTGACGATGACGTGAAGTCGTTCGCGGCCAAGATCGATTTTGGAGAAGTCACCGATACTGATGAAGAGGAGCGCGTCATCGAAATCCAAGCCGATCCCAAAAAGTTACCGGTGGAACGACCGGTGACACAGTTCTTTTCACGACCGGGATTTCAAATTGATCCACAACTTCCAGCCGATTGGCCAGTCATGCCTCGTTTCCGGACGCCGCCCGATCCCAAACCTGGAGAAATTCTCGCCGAGTGGGCCGGTCGCTGGTGGCCAGCCGAAGTGCTGAAACAAGACGGCAAACGGTACTTCGTCCGCTACAAGATATTAAGCTCGCATTTTGACCGTTGGGTTGATGCCGACGAAATCCAATTCGGTGAGAAACGATGAAAACTCCGTTCACAGCCGAACTGATCGTCGAGAAATATCTGAACGGCAAACGGATCGACAGTTTTCTGGTCCGGCACTTTCGCAACTACACTCCGTTTCGGATGCAGCGAATGGCTGCGGCCGGATGTGTGTGGGTCAACGACGTTGTCGTGGCCGCCAATTACAAAGTGCATCGTGGTGAACGAGTTCACGTACGCTTGATTGAACCACCCGACAAACTGCACGTAGCCGAACCGTTGCCGCTAGACATCATCCACGAAGATCCGTGGCTGATCGTCGTGAATAAGCCCGCCGGACAAATTGCTCATCCGTCTGGGGATATCCAGGCGGGAACTCTCTCGAACGCTCTCCAATATTATCTGGATTGCCAGACACGCGTGAAAGGATTGCTGCGTCCGGGAATTGTCCACCGGCTCGACCAGTTTACGAGCGGAGTGACGGTCGTCTCAAAAGAGCATCTCGCGCACCGGCGTCTTTCGTTTCAATTCGAACAACGTCAGGTCAAGAAGACATATCTCGCCCTGGTGCATGGCAATCTTGATTGGAACAGATTGCTCATCGATCGTCCGATTGGCGCGTCGTCGGATCGAAACGGCATTCGCATGTCGACACGTCTCGATGCGACGGATCCAAAGCCGGCGAAAACGGAAATCCACGTTGTCGAACGGCTGGATTCGTACACGTTGGTCGAGGTGCGACCGAAAACCGGTCGGCTACACCAAATTCGAGTCCATTTGTCGGCCATCGGCCATCCGATCGTCGATGACCCTTTCTATGGATTGGATGAGGGTGCTCAAGAGCCATTCGAAACACCAATCGTCGGCCGGCAAGCTCTTCACGCGTCCCGTATCCAGTTTCGTCATCCGATCACGCAGGAAACGGTCGCTTTCGCGGCGCCGTTGCCGCCCGATTTTGACCGAGCATTGAATCGCCTGCGAGCAAGGCGTCGGTTAGCCGTCTGACGAATCTCTGATTCAATTCAGGCGAATACGCTGTTGCGACTTCGCGATTCGCGTGTTGACACCAAGCCGGATTTGAATTGATCGGCTGAGTCTTTTCTCTCGGGCAGTTTGTTCAATCCGTCCAGCGCGGCCAGTTTGTAGCATTGGGCGGCGGTGGGATAGTTGAAGAAGGTCTCGTGAAAATAGTTGATCGTGCCGTGACATGCCAATGCTGTTTTGCCGATTTGAATTACCTCAATGGCGGAATCCCCCAGGCAATGGATCCCAAGCAGTTCGTGGCTTTCCCGGTGAAACAGCAGCTTTAGCAAACGGATTGTGCCTTGCGAGTGCATGTTGTCGTCGGTGCCGCGATGAAATCGGGCGGCTCCTGCTTCAAACGGGATACCTTCCGCCAATAGTTGCTGCTCGGTCTTGCCGACCATTGCCATTTCTGGAGTTGTCGGCAATGTGAAAGTGGCCGATTCGGTGGTTAGTGGTTTTCCAAAGGCGGCCGCGACGGCACGTTTTCCTTGTTCGGCCGACGTGCTTATCACACTCGGAAATCCCACCACGTCGCCGACAGCATAGATTCCGTCGACCCATGTCTGATGTTGATCGTTGCACCACAATCGGCCGTGCTCGTCG
>CAUZVF010000977.1:0-3153 GCA_963582955.1 Planctomycetota bacterium | reverse complement strand
TTTGTGCTTGATGTCTCAAACGAATCAGCCAGCGCTGGCAGCACGATTCCGCAACCGGTCCCGCCGGCACCTGAAGTCGCGGCACGTGAAGCGGAACCCGATTCGTTCACCCGATCCGGATACGAATCAACAACCGCCAGTGAAACGCCGTGCCAAACCTGCAACGGCGATTGCGAATACGGCGATTGCCGGCTCAGTTTTTGGGATCGGTTTCGCTGTTCCAAGTTTTGCGACCGGATGCGCCGCATTCACGAGCGGCTCGACGGTTGCTGCCGCAAGCCCAAACCCGCACCGCTGGGAACTCTGGTTAATGCTCACATCGATCGATACGTGCAACGTGGCCGCGAAGCCCGGATGGTGTTCTATCGCTACGACTTCAAAGCCGGCACCACCGACTTGAATCATACCGGCCGCAAGAAACTGAAACAGATTGGCGATTGGTTGCCCAAGAGCTTTGCGCCGGTGATCATCGAACGCACGGCCCAGGATCCGGAACTCGCCGAGAACCGTCGCACCACCATCGTCAAGGAATTCAATGCGATGTCATTTCCTGTTCCCGACGAACGCGTGATTGTGGGATCGCCGATATCGAAAGGACTAAGTCCGATCGAAGCTAACGTGATCTTGCAGAACCAGCTTATTCAGACCGGTCTTCGCGGAGTTTCCAGCTCCGGGGGCGGGGGCGGGGGCGGTGGTGGTGGCGGGAGCCAAGGCAATTCCGGTCAGTACCAGAATCAAACTCTCGGATCATCGGGAAGTGGATCTCAATAGCGGCGATCTCCGTGGAAATCGGCCGGCAAGAATACAAACTTGCGAGAAAGGGAGCTATCGGTGTTCACTCGAATCAAATTGGTTGCGGCATCCGCTTGTTTGACATTGAGCATCCTCGCGGGCTGCCAACATTTTCGAACCGGGAGCCAGCAGGCGGGCAAATCAGTTTCGAAATCCCGTCAAAGCGCGGATCTGCAAATCTCGATGGGCAAACTGTTCGAGCAACAACAGGATTTTGATCGGGCCACGGCTGCTTATCGCGCGGCGTTGCAAAAGGATCCCAGTCGGTCCGACGCGTATCTGCGGCTCGCCATTCTTCACGACCGGCGTGGAAAATTTGCGACTTCGGAAGAAATGTATCGGAAGGCAATCGAGAACTCGCCCGGCAACGCCAACATCTTTTGCTGCGTCGGCTACAGCTTTTACGTGCAGCAACGCTGGCAGGAAGCGGAAATCAACTTGCGACAGGCCATCGCCGTCAATCCTCATCATCAACGGGCTCACAACAACTTAGGCATGTTACTGGCTCGTACCGATCGTGCCGACGAAGCCATGCAACAATTCCAGCTTGCCGGCTGTGACCATGTTGATTCGCTCATGAATGCCGGGTTTGCCATGACGCTGGACGGCCGCTGGGATCAGGCACGGCACAACTATCAATTAGCGCTGGCCTACGATCCCTCGTTCGACGACGCCAAGAAGGCACTACGCGACTTAGACGGCACCGTCGTACGGTTGCAGGAACGTATCGACCGGACCGCGATCGTGACGGATGCAATTGCAAACGCTGGCGCGACCGCCGGGCAGCAACTATCGCTGGAAAATACACGGCCTGCCGAAGGCTTGAGCGATGCGGTTCAGTTGACGTCCTACGAACAGCCGGAACAGGGGACTCCCAACAATCCGATCAACACTTCGTCAGTGCCCGTTGAGAGCGAATCGATTGTTGATGAATCGGGCGAAGAAGACTCACGCGCCGAAGATGTCATCCGCCAGGCGCCGTTGCTTCCCGCAGACGAACAGTAGAACAGAATTCATGCCGTTCGGCACGGTTGTGCGGATCGAATTCCAACGTCTGCATGCAAAAGGCCACGGCGCACGCTCGATGAAATTTCGCGTTTTTTTGCCGCCGCTGGGACTGTCGCCGCGGAACGACGACCGATTGCCAAGAATCATCCCAATGGCCGGATCGCCATAACTTGGCTTGTCCCCGCTGAGCGATCATCGCCGGCTGCAACACCGTGTGTGTTTTTTCGCTCGTACCAAGACGCGCGCTACTTTTGCATCTGACATCAGACAGCACTAAACTAGCTGGTTGACTGATTCCGCTGCCGCTCGTGCCGATTGCACGTTTTGTGGAATCCCCGATGGAAGAAGTTCCCACCAAGCCAATACAAAGGAACCAACCATGACGAGCCAGAACCAAAACAGACGACAATTCCTGAAAGCATCCGCTGGAGCAGCAATTGCCGCCGGGACGATGCCGTATTGGTTTACCTCGGAAAGTGCCCAGGCCAAAACTTTTCAGAGTCCGAACGAGCGTCCTGTGTTGGGTTGCATCGGAACCGGCGACCGCTGGCGGGCTGACGGCCCGCAGGCGATGCGGTTTTCCGACTGCGTGGCCGTCTGTGATGTCGACGCGGATCACGCCGCTGCCGCGAAAGAACGCGTCATCAAAGTGCAGGGGAAGAAAGGCACGGCTCCCGAAGTCGCGGTTCACGAAGACTACCGCAAGATTCTTGACCGTAAGGACGTCGACGTTGTCACCATCGTCACAACGGATCACTGGCATTCGAAGATCGCCATCGAGGCCATGCAGGCTGGCAAGGACATCTATTGTGAAAAACCATTGACGCTGACCATTCAGGAAGGCAAGCAGATCATCAAAGTTCTGGAAGAAACAAAACGAGTCTTCCAAGTTGGCACGCAACAACGCACCGAGATGGGAAGCCGCTTTCTGCAAGCCATCGCCATGATCCGTGATGGCCGTATTGGCGACGTCAAGAAAGTGACGTGCAACATCGGTGGAGCTCCGACCTGCGATGCGATTCCGAAAACCGAAGTTCCTAAAGGCCTGAATTGGGGAAAATGGCTCGGACAAGCGCCCGTGGTCGATTTCCGCTATCGCGCAGGGAATCGTTGGGGCAATTCACGCTGCCATTACGAGTTCCGGTGGTGGTACGAGTACTCGGGCGGCAAGCTGACTGACTGGGGAGCCCACCATGTCGACATCGCTCAGTGGGCGATCAGCCAAAACGGACCCGATCAGGGCGTCACATCGGTCGAACCCGTCTTCGCCGAACATCCCGTCGATCTGAAAGACGGCATGCCGGTGCAAGACGACCGCTACAACACATCGCACAAGTTCGACATCAAGTGCCT
>CAUZVF010000976.1:0-3155 GCA_963582955.1 Planctomycetota bacterium | reverse complement strand
CGCAACCTCGTACGATTCGAGCCAGAACTGCGGGGACACGTAATCGACAGTCAGATCACGCGGATCACCACGGGATCCGGTTCCAGCGTCATCGTCGTCGATTTGAATCCCGGCATCGATTATGAGAAGTTGCCGAACACCGCTGCCCTATCGACCTCTCTCTCGCAACCGACGGACATCGTGTTCGATCGAGCTGGCAAATTCGCCTACGTCACTGCATTCGGAACGGACCGCATCGGCGTACTCGACGCGAAGGGCAAGGTGACCGCGCGGATTGAAATCGGTGATAGCGAAGGAGCAACCGTGACGCCGCGCACGAAGCGCGGACCTCGCGGGCTGGTGCACCACCCGAGCCAGAACGTGCTCTATGTGTTCAACCGGTTGTCGAACAGCATCACGGTCATCGATACGGCCGGGCGGCAGGTCGTCCGCGAGGTCGATCTGTTCGATCCTACTCCTCGGTACATCCGTGAGGGTCGTGGGTTCTTGTTCGACGCGAAGCTCTCAGGGAACGGGACCGTGTCGTGCGCCGCTTGTCATGTCGATGCGGACCGCGACGGGCTGGCCTGGGATCTCGGCAATCCCGGCGGAGAGTTGTTCAGCAATGGTAGCAAGACCAATCTGCACCCCATGAAGGGGCCGATGTTGACGCAGACCCTTCGTGGCCTCAAGCACGAGCGAATCTTCCATTGGCGGGCGGACCACCCCGGTATCGCCTCGTTTAATATCGCCTACGACGATCTGCTGGGCGGTCAACCTCTCAACGAGAACGATCTGACGACATTCATCGCCTACGTCAAGGACATCCGATTTTCCTCGAACCCGAATCGCAACCTGGACGATAAACTGCCAACAACGTCCAACGGCGAGAGTGCCAAGGACGGCGAGACGATTTTTCTGACGAAGGAGAATGTTGGAAGAGAAGGAACGACACAGTTCCGCTGTGTTGACTGTCACGTCAACTCGTCCGGCTCGGGCGGATTCGGATTCACAGGATTAACCGGTCAGCCAATGAAGGCCGTGCAGCTACGGAGTCTCCACGAGCGCGACGGCCGGAAACGAACGACGAAAGGCCGCACATCCGGTTTCGGATACGGCTCGGACGGTTCGAAGGACGACCTGCCTGCCTTTCTGGCGCAATCACATCGCTTCGCCGGCCTAACCGTGAAAGAGAAGAGAGCACTTCAACGATTCCTCTTCGCGTTCCCCACAGAGACTGCACCCATCGTTGGCTTCAACCGGACGGTCAACGCAGCCAACGCGAAGACCACTCCGGTCGTGCGGGATCTCCAGCGACTCATTGTGCAAGCCGAGCTTGGCAAGTGCGATCTGATTGTGAAGGGGTTTCTCGAAAGACGGCAGGTCGGCTTTGTCTACAACACCGCGAAAAAGAACTTCTCTCGTGACCGAGCAAGTCTCGCACCGATGACACTGCCCCAACTCACCGCCTCGCTCGAGCAGACCGACGCAGTTCTGACATTCTCCGGCGTTCCGCCGGGGAACGGGAAGCGACTTGGAATCGACCGAGATGCCGATGGCACACTGGACGGTGACGAGGGGCGAACGCCGAATGAAGTGCAGAAGGTCGACGCGAACATCCGAGAAACCAGAATCCCGATCACACCCGATTCTGTCCGCGAAACTCGTCAATTCGCGGACACGCCATAAAACCACCCTTTTGTGAAACTGTTGGTCGGACTTCGACGTCAGTTTGCGTAAGGGTCCGTCGATTAACGCCGATGCGTGGGGAAAGTTGGTGTTGACTTGCCGACGGTCGATCTACGGAACACAATTACGCACGTTGAACCATCAGGCTCGGTTTGCTACGCACATGATCTGTCACCTCACCAACATTCAAAAGCCACCATGAGAAGGCCCCAACCAGGAGGATGTTATGTCAAAGGCAACACGTCGGGACTTCATTCAGCAGACCGGGATGGGAATCGCAGGAGCTGCCGCTCTCTCTTGGCACTCTTCATCAAGGGCTGCTGGGGCGAATGAGCGCGTGCGAGTGGGATTAATCGGTTGCGGCGGACGAGGTCGCTACGATGCCGGCGTATTTGCCTCACGTGAAGATGTGGAAATTGCATACGTCGCCGATCCCCACAAACAGCGCCTGGCCGAGGCTGCCAAGCAGTTCAGCTCGGCCAAGCCGACCGACGACTTTCGGCGCATTCTCGACGACAAGTCGATCGATGTCGTGATCAATGCAACACCCGTTCATTGGCACGCACCCGCCACGATCATGGCGTGCAATGCCGACAAGCATGTGTACGTCGAAAAACCCTGTTCTCACAATATTCGTGAGGGCCGCTTGATGGTCGAGGCAGCTCGACGCAACAATCGTGTCGTGCAGCATGGAACCCAGGTGCGTAGCACAAGCACGATCATCGAGGGAATCCGGCTATTGCGCGAAGGTGTCATCGGTGAAGTGCTGATTGCCAAGGCATGGAACATCCAGCGCCGCGCTGGCTCGGGACGGGGCACGTTGGGCGATCCGCCGGCGGAACTCGACTATGACATGTGGCTGGGGCCCGCACCACTGGTGCCCTACCACGACAAGGTCTTCTCAGGATGGAACTGGTTACGCCACTTCGGGACGGGCGAGATCGGTAATGACGGCGTCCACGACATTGACTACGCACGGTGGGGCCTCGGCGTCGAAACACATCCATCTTTCATTACAGCAGCGGGTGGCCGATATCTTTATGACAACGGAGCGGAATTTCCTGATACTCAGCAAATCTGCTTTGAATACCCTGCGAGCGGAGATTTGGACAAGAAGCGAATGCTGATTTACGAAGAGCGGCTGTGGTCGACGAATTACCCCCACAACTGTGACAGCGGTGTGGAATATTACGGCACTGAGGGCCAGATGTTTCTAAGTCGTCGAGGAAAAATCGAGGTGCTCTTGGAACGCAATAAGCGTCGGCCAGTTGACGTGCCACTTCAGGCTCAGGATACCGGAGACCACGTTGCCGATTTCATCGAAGCGATCCGCAACGACCGGAAACCCAACGCCGACGTTGAAATTGCCCACCACACGACCTCGCTGTGTCACCTGGGCAATATTGCCAACCGATTAGGGAAAACGCTGCGTTTCGATCCACAGCAAGAACGATTCATTGACGACCAGGAAGCGGACGGCTTGCTGG
>CAUZVF010000975.1:0-3158 GCA_963582955.1 Planctomycetota bacterium | reverse complement strand
ACCCGTGCGGCTCTTGCGGCAAAGTTGAAAGGAACACGGCAAACGCATCGTGGTCGGGATCCATCCAAAGGACGGTTCCGGTAGCGCCCCAATGGCCGTACGTATTTGGTCCCAGCAGATCGCCGAAATTGGCACTGTGGGCTGGCCAGTGCAAGCGCCATCCCAATCCCCACGGACGGCAGCGGCGGTCAGTTTCGGGAACTTCTTTCATGCAAGCCAGTTGATTGCGAACCGACGCCCGCACGGTTGGCGGCGAGAGGATACGAACGCCGTCAACGCTTCCTTCACACAACATCATCTGGGCGAATTTCCCGAGATCAGCGAGAGTCGTCAGCAGACCTCCCCACGGAGCCCCCAGGCTGCGCCAATAACGGCCGTTCCAATTCCAAGAGCAGCCGCCGGCTTCTTGTTGTACCTCGGGCAAACGGATTTCCGCGATGCGATCGGCCTTTGGTGAGTCGCCGTCGTACCAATCGTCGGGAGTGCCCAGTTCCGTGTCGTTCATTCCCAGCGGCTGAAAGAGTTCGTTGTGCAGGAATTCCGAACATGTTGAACCGGTGACACGAGCGATGATCTCACCCAGAATCGCGAAGCCCATACTTTGATACTGTACGGCACGGCCCGCCGGGAATTCCAACTCCACTTCGCACGTATGCCGGACGAATTCGGACAGCGGCGCGTTCGCGGCACGCAATTCGACATTATTCGGCAACATGTCGGGCAATCCCGACGTGTGTGTCAACAGATGCCGAATGGTAACTCCGTTTTTTCCGTTCTTGCCAAACTCGGGAATGAACTGCGTGACACGGTCGCCCAACGCCACCTCAGCCCGTTCGACCAAAAGCATCAGCCCCGTGGCGACGATCGGCTTCGTGATGGAGGCAATCAGAAAGATGGCGTCGTCGCGAATCGAGCCGTGTTCGCCGGCCAATTTCTGGCGGCCGAACAAGTGTGGCCCCGTTGTCTTTCCCGACCAAGCCACCAACAGGCCGGCTGAAGGAATGTGATCGTGCCGGCACCAATCGTCGACAAGATCCAGAGCAAACTGCCAGCGTTGGGGATCCAGGCCGACCGATTCGGGTGTTGTCAGATCCAACATGCGCTAATCGTCGTCTTCCGGATCGCTCAATGCTTTGTCGACGTCGACTTCTCGAATGGGAATCAATTCATTAAGTTTCGTGATTTCCAGCACTTCCCGCACGTCATCCGACGGATTGTAGATCTGCACTTCGACTCCCAAGTCTTTCAGCGAAGTCAACAAACCCAGCATCCCGCTGGGGATCAATCGGACTCCGGAAAGATCGAACGCCAGCGTCTTGGTTCCACTCTCGGCGACGAGCGACTTAATCTCGTCACGGCACATCGCGATGTTCATTTGGTCGAGCAGTTCGTGGCCTCCAAAACCAACAACGGTCAACGGCCCAGCCTGATAGACATGTAGGATCTTGGCCTCGTCCGACATCAGCCATTCCTCTCAGAGTGTTTCGTTTTCGCACGATTGATCAACGTGACAACGCCACTTTGGCGCGAAACCGAGGAATTCACAAGCCCGCGGCGTCAGCGCGGGCAGCGGATAGAAATCTATCGCTTGAGAACCTATCGCATGAGAACGGTGGGCGCTAGCCCAATCGCACTCACTTGACCGACGGTATCGTTTTGTCAAGCTCCGATCGTGGTAGAGCGATTTCCGGCGGCTGCGCCGCACACCTGGCCTGAACGGCAAGATGTGGTCCCCATTTGATTTCCGGTAATCAATTCGTTCCCACTTTCTTAGCGCTCTTCGTTCCTCTGCGGTGCAAAAGAACGGACCCGATTACCATTGCCCTGCATGCCGCCCAGCATCCGCTTGATTGTGCGTATTGGCGACTGGTACGATATTGTTTCCCGCCGATACATTTTCAAACTTTTTTGAGGTCACGACGCGTGCGCGGATTGGTTTTGTTTTGTGCCTGCACTTCCATGTTGTTTGGCTTCGATGTACCCGGTATCGCTGCCGATTCGAAAGTCGATTACGCGAAGCAGATTAAGCCGATTCTGGCAAGACATTGTGCCGAGTGCCACAACTCGAAGAAGCAGCAATCGGGACTGCGGTTGGACGCGGGACGGTTGCTCGTTCGTGGCGGTGATCACGGTCCGTCGATTGTCGCCGGCGACAGTGAAAAGAGCCTGATGTACCAGGTTCTGATCGGGAAGAGCGATGTGTCAGCGATGCCACTCGACCGCAAACCGCTTTCGAAAGCCGAGATTTCCTTGATCAAGGCATGGATCGATCAAGGCGTGAAGTATCCTCAAGACGAGGAAATCGCTGGTGGCGTCACGAGCGATCATTGCGTTCCAGCCGGTCAATCGGCCAGACACTCCGCAAGTCAAAAACGCAGGATGGGTCCGGAATCCAATCGACGCCTTTATTCTGGCTCGCTTGGAAAAGGAAGGGCTGTCGCCGTCGAGCGAAGCCGAACAACAAACATTGATCCGCCGTCTGTATCTTGATTTGTTGGGGATCACGCCGTCGATCAAAGAGATCGAATTGTATGTCGCGGATATCCGGCCCGACGCTTACGACCAATTGGTAAACCGAATTCTCGCGTCGCCCCGGTATGGTGAGCGATGGGGGCGGCACTGGTTGGACATCGCCCGATATGCCGATTCCAACGGATTTACGATCGACGGGCCACGTCAGATTTGGAAGTACCGCGACTGGGTTGTCGATGCGCTAAACCGTGATCTGCCGTTCGATCAATTCACCATCGAACAAACTGCCGGAGACATGCTGCCCAATCCGACAATCGACCAGATCGTGGCGACGGGATTTCATCGGAATACCTTGATTAATCAAGAAGGCGGGACCAGCGACGAACAGTTCCGCGTCGAGTCGGTCGTCGACCGTGTGAACACGACGGGATCGGTCTTTTTGGGACTGACGATTGGTTGTGCCCAATGCCATGAACACAAGTTCGACCCGTTAACTCAGCGTGATTTTTATCGGATGTACGCGTTTTTTAATAACACTCAGGATAACAACGATGCGAACGGATCGGGTCCGAAGATTTCCGTACCGGCGAAAGCCCAACTCGCATTGAAAAAACAACTCGAATTGGAAATTGCCGCGACCGAAAAACCGCTGAAGGAACTCGATGCCGAGTTGTTAAAAGGTCTGC
>CAUZVF010000974.1:0-3161 GCA_963582955.1 Planctomycetota bacterium | reverse complement strand
CTCGGCGTTGACCACCGGCAATTTGCGCCGACACCAATCCGAATCGTGCGGCGCGGTGTTCGAGCACGAACTGATCGGGAGTCGACACCAAGGCAAATTTCTCGGGAACCCACACGGCCGTCCGAAGTTGTTGTACGACGACGCCCGTGTTTTCCTTTCCACCGACGCGAGGAATCGGCAGCTCTGTCTTTCCCGCCGTGCCGTCCAATGCTGGGTCGAGTGTTTTCTGAAACTGAATCACGAAACTGAACGGCGTGTCCGAACTGGCTTTCCGGCTGACATTGACAAACATCGATTTCCAATTCTTGCCCGGATTGGAAACCTCACCCTGCTTGGGAATTTGCGGGTTCACTGACTTGCCGTTGACGAGCAATCCCAGCAGTTCGCTGGGGTCGGGTAAGTCGACCTGCAACCGCTGCCGCTCGCTGCTCTTCAATTGATACCGGCAACGGTACGTCGCCGTCTGGTCGCGACCGATCACGATTTCGACCAGTGCGCGCGAGACGACGGTTTTGACAACCTCTTGAATATCGTGCTTCGTGGATGACACCGTCAGAGCGACCGGTTGTTTGAAGTATCGAAACGCCAGAGTTCCCTGCCGTGGCAACGATTGCAACTCGCGGACATCGATCGGTTCCAGAACATCGTCGTCATCGTGTTGCGCCGACACCGACAACGCGCGGTCCTTGGTGACGACAATCTCGCCGGCAACGTACGACAGTTCAACCGCCTGGCGGCCGTTGCCAGCGTCCAGGCCGAGTGACCGCGGCGGCTGAACGTCGATCTTGTAGCCGTTGTCGGCAGCCGTTTCCGATTGTTCACCAGGAGTTAACTCGTAGGAAATCTCGAACCGCTGCTGACCGACGACGTCACGTTGCATGAGAATTGTCCAAATGATCCATCCGTCTGCCGCTTCGTCGGCCGCGACCTGCTCTTTGATTGCCGGAGCGGTACCTGTCGAGAGCGATCGAATCCGCACGTCCTTCGAGGTTGCTTCGGGAACAGAAAACCGAAAAGTGTCGAGGCCCGCGAATTCGACGTTGAATGTCAGAATTGTCGTGACCTTGGTTTGCTCTTGCTTGACCTCGACCGTCGTGCCGACTGTCGAAGTCAGGCGCGTCGGCTTGCGGGTCGTCTTGACCGAGATATCCACCGGCCGCCGGCTATAAATCCAAGCCGAAGCCAACCTTGCGTTGGGCAGACGCAACGCTTGTTGCGACGGATCGGGTTGGGCTCCGACAAGATTGGCTTCCAGCGTGTCGACTTCGATGGCGTCCGGAGCAAACACATGAATGTGGCCCGTTTCGCGGTCGACTTTCAGAGGCTCGAGCAGCGGCAGTTGATGTTCACTCTCGGTCGCGTCGGCGTCGAGGCTGCGATGGCCGGTGACCGTCAGTTGCAGGTTGCCTTGGCGTTTTGCGACCAACGAAATCGTCAAGACGTTGCCGTCGACGTTGTGTTCCTTGACCCCAGCGCCGACGGCATTTTCGATGGTTAGGTCTTCCGGAACCGTTAGCTTGATTTCAAAAACACCGGCCCGTTCGATCTTGTAATTCAGTTTGGCCGTTAGCCGCAATTCGTCGTCGGTGAATTCCAACTGAGTGAAATGATCAACCGTGATCCGTGGCTGAATCGGACGTGCGAGCATCTTCAACTCGAACGAGGAGCTGTAGTACTTGTAACTCGACGCACCCGGACGACGCAGTGGTTTGTAAACTTCGGCCTGGTCGATCCGCACCAACCCGCGTTGTTGTTCGACGTTTAACGAGAGGTCTTTGCCATGGGTCACAATCACCTGCCCGCTCTCGCGAACGGCGCCGATTGCGTGGATTCCGTGAACGCGGCCCTCGGCATTGATGCCGGCGGCATCGAAGGCTTCGTCCGTGGCTTCTCGTTCGGTGTGTACTTCGACGGAGACTTTGTCTTTCAGGTTGCTGAGAAAATCGACCACGATCAGTTGGCGGTTCGCTTCGTCGTTGAATTTCCAACCTTTGACTTTTGCGTTTGAAGATGTCACGCCCAGAATGCGATGGCCCAGCGGCGCGGCGATGCGCAATTGATTCAATTCGCCACGCAATACTTCGTAATTCAAATAAGCGTTCGTGTGGATCAAGCCGTCGGCTACTGAAACATGCTGATAGTTCGTGACACTTGTCAACAAATCCATTTGCGGCTTTGCACTGGCTCGCGGATGCCACAATGCCGCGATTTTCGCCGTCGATCCAAGATTGACTTTGATGCGAGTTTCGTTCTGCCCGGCCTCGACCGGCAACGAAACCAATTGAGGCGTGATGTTGACGGTTTGATCGGCTTGAGGGATCACAAGTTGCAGCGTGGTTACTCCGACGGTCGGACAGTCGAACGCGAAACTGCGGCCTGACGGCGACGTGCGGATGCGAGCTTCCAATTCCAGCGTGACCTTATGCTGGCCCTTCTTCGGAAACAGCAATGAATAGTTGCCTTGTCCGGTTCCACGCAGAATGACTTCGTCAGCTCCGCTGGTGACTTTGCCGACCGCCGCGCCGCCAAATCGAACGGGAACCTCGGCCCACGCCTTGCCGAGAACTTGAACCGTGAACACCGCTTCGATGCGGGCGATGTCTTTATCGATGCGTGCCGTGTAGTGGGATTCGGTGATAACCGCCGGCACGGGAGGTTTCGCGTCAGTTTTTGTTCCGCCAGCTTTCTCCGTGAGTTTCAGGTACTCCAAATACGGCATGAACACGGTCGAGCCGTGCTTTTCAAACACGTCTTTTAGGTTCTTGTAGGGCAGATAGATCAGCCGTTCCCAGGCTCCGGACGATGCCGCATCGGTTGCGGCATCGGCAGCTTTCGCGGCGGCGTCAGGTTGCGATGCCGCGTCATCCTGAGCGTTGGCGCGGTCGGAGATTCCGACCGCCGTTAGGCATCCGATGACAAGAAAACAGAACGGACGCCAGAAAACACGTACGAATCGACTCATGGCAGAGGATTCCTTGACTCCAGTTTTTGACTCATTCACCGTCATCCGCAATTGTGCGGATGTAGGCATTGTAGCGGTCGTGGGAAATAGAGCGATTGTAGGGAATAGAAAATCTATTCCTACCTAGTGGTCGGCTCGAAAGTGAATTTTATGTTTGGGAGTCGGGATAGAAGTGGAAAAGGCTCCGCGAAGTTGAGGT
>CAUZVF010000973.1:0-3166 GCA_963582955.1 Planctomycetota bacterium | reverse complement strand
CGATTTCGAGTTGGCCTCGGACATGATACTCACCGGCTGGAGTCCGGGAGGCGTCTTCGATTGGGCGGCGTATCGATCGAGTTTGAACGTGGACTGGCAGGTCACAGCGATGCCGACATCCTGCTACATGCGATCACCGATGCGTTGTTGGGAGCTGCCGGATTGGGCGACATCGGGGAATGGTTTCCAAACACCGACGCACGCTGGGCCGGAGCCGACTCGGCCCAATTCGTCACCGAAGCGGCCCAAGCCATTCGCGAACGAGGTTGGAGTATCGGCAATTTGGATTGCACGATTTTTGCCCAACAGCCAAAACTAGCGCCGCATAAGACGGACATTGAAAACCGGATCGCCGAAATCCTCGACATCGACGCGGAGACCGTTAACGTCAAGGCGAAGACGGGAGAAAGCGTCGGGCCGATTGGCCGTGAAGAAGCCATGTCGGCCGACGCGGTCGTTTTGTTGTACCAAGATCAAGAAATGGAATCTGGAAACACGGACGTATGACTCTACGCGTTTACAACACTCTGACCCGGACCAAGGAAGACTTTCAGACGATCGAGCCTCGTAAGGTCGGCATGTACTTGTGTGGGCCAACGGTTTACAAGCCGGCTCATATCGGACACATGGTCGGCCCCGTCATCTTTGATACCGTCAAACGCTATCTGGCCTACAACGGGTACGAAGTCAATTTCGTCATCAACATCACCGACGTTGACGACAAACTGATCAATCGCGCTGCCGAAAACGGCACGACCGTCGAAGTGCTGGCCAAAGAGATGACGCAAGACTACTTCGACAACCTGGAAACGATGGGCGTCGATTCGGTCGATCATTTCCCGTACGCGACCGAGCACATTGACGAGATGCTGGCCATCATCGGCAAGCTGGTCGATGAGGACAAAGCCTATCCGTTGAACGGAGATGTCTATTTCGAGGTCAACAAAGACGACGACTACGGAAAACTAAGCCGCCGCAGTGTCAGCGAAATGCTGGCCGGCACGCGTGCGCAGACAAACGATCAGAAACGCAATCCAGCCGATTTCGCTCTGTGGAAGAAGTCGAAAGACGGCGAGCCGGCATGGGACAGCCCCTGGGGAGCTGGCCGGCCGGGCTGGCACATTGAATGCTCGGCGATGAGTATGAAGTACCTTGGCGAATCGTTCGACATCCACGGCGGCGGGCTGGACCTGATGTTTCCGCATCACGAAAACGAACTCGCGCAATCCGAGAGTTGCACTGGGAAGCTATTCTGCCGCTACTGGATGCACAACGGCCTAATGCAAGCCAGCGGAGCCAACAAGATCGGCGGCGGCCACGACCGGCACGGCGACGTTGCCGCCGATCAGGAAACTCAGGAAGCCAACAAACTGGCGGGTTCAAAGGGCGCCGTGTCGGTCAAAGAATTGTTTGCCGTCCACAATCCCGAGACGGTCCGATTTTTTCTGCTGGCGACACATTACCGCAGCCCGATCGATTTCAGTGATGAACGCATTTCCGAAACCGGAAAAGGGCTCGATGGATTTTACCGGTTGTTCGAAACGTTTCAGCGGATCACTGACACGGATTTCTATTCCTTGGAAACCGGCAGCCGTCGTGATGACACAGTCGTCCTTGAGGACGGGGCCTTTGATTTCTTCCGCGAATTAGACCAACTGCGCGATCGCTTTCTGGAATCCATGGACGACGATTTCAACACCGGTGGCGCGGTGGGAATGTTGTTCGAAATACGACGTTTGATCAACGGATTCATTAACGAGAAGAACTTGGAATCCGAGGACGGCCGAGATCCTGCTGTCATCGAAGCTTTAACCGCCGCAATGCGTTTGCTGAAGGAACTGTCCAATCTGCTGGGCGTGTTCCGCAAACCGATCGAGGCCGCGAACGACGACGGTGATGAACTGGTCGGCGGTTTGATGGATCTGATGATCGTATTGCGTGCCGAATGTCGAAAGAGCAAGAATTACGATCTCGCCGACCGCATCCGTGATGGTTTGGCGGGATTAAAACTCACACTGGAAGACCGCCCCGACGGCACAGTTTGGCGACGGGAATAATGGGATTACCGACGAGTCAATCAATCATCAAGTCCGTTGCGGATCTTCCAGACCGGTATCTCGGAATCGATCCGGGTCTGAACCGAACGGGATACGCCATCCTGGAACGCTCGTCGAAGGGGCCAGTGCTGCGTGAAGGCGGAGTCATCCGTTCGACTCAAAAATTGTCGTTGGCCGAGCGTGTTTTGGAGATCGGCCAAGGCATTCGCGAAGTGCTGGACGAGTTTCGGCCGAATATGATGGCGATCGAGCAAGTGTTTTCGATGGTCCGCAATCCCAAGTCGGCCTTGTTGATGGCTCATGCACGCGGCGTGATTTTGATGACGGTCGCCGAGCGAGAGATTCCCATCAAGCATTACACGCCCACTCAGGTCAAACGTCTTCTGACCGGCAACGGGCGTGCTTCGAAAGAACAGATTCAATTTGCGATCAAGAACGAACTGGGATTGGATCAGATTCTAGAACCGAATGACGTGGCGGACGCGTTTGCCGTTGCGCTGTGCCATTATTACAGCAGCCGGGGAACAATCAGTTGATTACAAAAATTTCCGGAAAACTGGTCGAGTTGAACGAAGCGGCGGCAACGCTTTCGATCGGCGCGTTTGAATACGAAGTCTACGTTCCCGAATTCGTCCGCCGTCAGTTGCAGGCCAAGTTGGGAGAAGAAATCAGTTTGAAGACGATCGAGTATCTGGAAGGGAATCCGCAGAAAGGCCGGATGACTCCGCGGCTGGTCGGATTCATCTCGACGGTCGAACGTGAGTTCTTCGACATGGTCTGCTCGGTCGACGGCCTTGGAGTGAAAAAGGCATTGCGTGCCATCGTGCGGCCCGTCCGTGAAGTGGCCGAAGCGATCGAAGAACAAGACGTCAAGCAACTCAGCACTCTGCCGGGAATTGGCCCCGCCGTTGCCGAGCGAATGGTTGCAAAACTGCGTCGCAAAATGACTCGGTTCGCCTTAATGGCCGCTCAGGACTTACCCCCCGATCAAGCGACCGACCGAAACGTGATGAATGAAGCCTACGACGCGCTGCTCAGTCTGGGCCACAATTCCGCCGACGCCCGACAAAAAATCGAAGTCGTCGTCAACAGCGGCAAGAAAATCAAGA
>CAUZVF010000972.1:0-3173 GCA_963582955.1 Planctomycetota bacterium | reverse complement strand
GAAGCTCGCTTCTATCACTACAAAAAACGTAAACGCCTACCGCCAACAAGGATGAATCAAAAACGGTAGTTGAGACAGTAAAATTAGTTGGACAGCGCCACTTTGCGGCGTGGATTCGACATAAGTTCTTGAATAACTCGTTTAACGGCAAGCCGAAGGCGTCGGTGTTGCGTGCCCCGCAGTCGCCTTCGGCTTGCCGTTAAACGAGGCAGGCTCACGAGTTACGTCCGTCGCCCGCTACAAAGTGGCGCTGTCCAATTAGTACTGGTCGATCAATAACTGTCGCATAGTCGCCTTTCGCCCCGCGAAAGTTGCGCAACTTTCGCGGGGCGAAAAGTGACACTAACTAAATTGATCGGCCGTTGCTTATCGTCAGTGAGGGATATCCGCTGACTCGGCTCTCGGCCGGCCATCTTTCAAGGACTCGGATTTCAAACGTTTGCGGTTTCACCGCGCGCGTTCCTTGATTCTGCTGCGGTTGTTCTTGTACGCTCGTCATTATAAACGGGCGTTCAAAAACTCTCCTGAAGGCAGTGTGAATCGGTGAGCGATTCTCAACGCATCATCTCTGATCGCAATTCCGCCGCAGGCGCAGTGCAGGCTGAGGTGGCGGAAAGTACGTCGGAGGCCGCTTCCGCCGATGTCCAGCCGTCGACACCTTCCGATTTGGCCGAGAGCGTCGCCCGAAGTGAGTTGGATTCAACTGCATCCAACGTATCGAGCAATCCGCCGGACGGCGTTGGGCAAGATGATGGTTCCTACTTCGGATTGCGGCGCGGCGACCAAATATTTGCCGGCGTTCTGATGGCAGCCGCTTTGGTCCTCGGGTTGGTTCACTGGTTCCGCGTGAGCAATTGGGGCCGCGAGCCCATCGAGATCATCCGCCACGAATCGTTTCAGGTCGAGTACCGTTTGGACATCAACCAAGCTTCGTGGGTCGAGTTCGCTCAATTGAACGGCATCGGCCCGACCCTGGCACAGCGAATCATCGACTCGCGCGAACAAGACGGCCCGTTTGCAAGCATCGACGATCTTCAACGCGTCAATGGCATCGGCCCCAAAAAAGTCGCATCGATGCGCCCCAATCTGAAACCAGTCGAACCTTGAATTTGATTTAGATGCGTAGCGGATGAGAACTTACCGGTAGGAACCGGACGCTAACGCGTCGCGGCTGATGAAATCGGCCGATGGGTGCTACCCCAATGGCACTCACTTTAGTTTAGATGCAACATTCGGGAAACCGTTGATGGGGGCCAGGAACCGTGAGGTTCCTGGCCAAAACGGATAACTGTCCGACTCGTCGTTTAACTTGACGAAACCATTCCGACGGTAAAGTGAGTGCCGATGAGTGCCAGCACAATGGCACTCACTTTGGATTTCACCCTCCTTTGGGAGGGTCGCGAGGAACGAGCGGGGAGGGACGAGCGTTGCAATTTGACGCAAGACGATTGACTTCGATCAACCCTCCCCGGCCGCTACCGCGTCCGACCCTCCCAAGGGGAGGGTAAAGTGAGTGCCGATGAGTGCCAGCCCACGGTTCTCCAGTTGTCGGTTCTCGTCCGCCGCTCGCCTAAGCCCAACTTTTTAAGCGCCCGAATCCGGTTCATTAGTGTTGTCGGCAACTTGGCCTGATGCGATCGGAGTGTCTTTCGGGAACAAAACGGCAAGGCCGATCAAGCCCATCAGAGCAATCACGGCTCCGGACAACCAAACACCCGGCCAGTCACGATACCGAACTTCTTGACTTCCATCGGGTTTGTTTTTCACGAACCTTGTCACACCCGCTTTTGATTCAATTCCCAAGGCCGATCGAATTTCGAGATTGGGAACGACGGATTTGTCGACAGCGGTTGGTTTTGGCACGGACGCTTTCGCGGCAGACTGTTCCTGTTCGTTGGACACAGCGGTTTTCGTCATTTCCGCAGTTTCAACAGGTTCCGAAGTGAACAGCTTACCCACGTTACCGCTCACGAAACTTCCAACAAAAAAACCGAGACCGATGATCAACGTCCCAAAGAAGTTTTGCATACTGCCCCGAATATCAGGCGGAGAAATCCTGTCGACATACATGTAGGCTGTCGCCAAGAAGCACGCGAAGCAGACTCCGTGCAATGCCTGACCGACGCAGACCAATCCGATCGCCATTCGAAACGCCTCCTCCAACGTGATCGCATACGCCAGAATCAAACATCGAATGGAATATGCCGCGGCACCAATCAGCATTGTTTTCTTGAATCCAAATCGCTTGATGAACAACCCCAAGACGATCATGACCAGTATCTCAAACACTTGGCCGATTGAGCTAATTCGCTGCTCGTAAGCACCCTTGACATCACCTTTAATTAGGATGTCGGATAAATATTGGCTGTTCCAAAAAAAGAAGAACTTGTGGGCGACGGCAAGGATCAGGCTCAGACCAACCAGTACCAGAAAATCCCGTTGCCTCAATAGCCCGATGACTTTGCCGGGTGCAAGAGTTTTTTCTTGCTTGAGTGCTGGAGTATTCGGCAGCGTCAACGCATAGGCACCCATGACGAGTCCGCTGATTCCGGAAACGGCCAACACAACACTTCGTGCGAAATTCAACTCGGTGCCTTCCAAACCCCGAAGAAACAACGGTTCAATCAACCATGCGGGAACGATGAAGCCAATCGTTCCAAACAATCGCACTAGCGGAAAGTCCCGCTCACGGTCTTTCAAATGATGAAACGCCAGCGAATTCGACACAAACATCGATGGAGTGTACAACGCCGCATAAACCGCCGCGAAAGCGACAATGACCGCAAAAGAAGTTTGCGTGTATTTCACCAGACAGAACAATGCGATCATGATCGCACCACTGAGAAAATGGCATGCCGCGAGCACTTTCTGTGACGCGAAATGGCGGTCGACCAATTGTCCAATGATGAAGGGCGCGACAAGTGGGCCAATCGACATCGCTCCGATGAAGATCGCCAATTGATCCGTCGTGTAGCCAAGACCGGATTCCAGATATTTGGGAAGTATCGGCAGATACGCCCCCTGCACGAAGTATTGCAGAAACATCATGACAGCCAGACGAACGTGCAATGACCGAGTAGTACGCATGCCTTCATTGGTAGCGTTCGGTAATTCTGTCGTCATTTGCCGGTTTCCCCAAGGTGTCAGTCAAGCCGTTTGATCTTGATGTTCCG